>JAFYZI010000004.1 GCA_017548725.1 Bacteroidales bacterium | reverse complement strand
TCCTGTCCGGCATCCGCGACAACGAGATTGTGGCTGCGGCTTTCAAAGGCCTGCGTCCCTGCGTGGTCGGCCTCATCGCCGTGCCCTGCGTCAAGATGCTCATCAAGATGAACGTGTGGCAGATGCTGATGGGCTTTGCCGTCCTCGGCCTTATCTGCTTCACCGGGATTTCTCCCATCTATATGCTGATATTCGGTGCAGTGCTGGGCGTAGTGCTCTGCTGCGTTAAAAACAAGGAGGAGCTGACACGATGATCTACTGGCAGCTTTTCCTTTCGTATTTGAAAATCGGCTTCTTCGGCTTCGGCGGGGGATACGCCATGATAAGCCTTATCAGCAACGAGATAGTGACGCAGCGCGGCTGGCTCACCGAAGGGCAGTTCGCCGACATTGTCGCAGTGTCCCAGATGACTCCCGGCCCGATCGCCATCAACTGCGCCACCTACGTGGGCTACACCGTCACCGGCAATGTCTGGGGTTCGCTGCTCGCCACGCTGGCCTGCTGCCTGCCGCCTATGACCATAATGCTGGCCCTCACCATATTCTACCATAAGGTGAAGGGCAACCGCTATATGCGCGGCGCGCTGGACTGGATGAGGCCGGTGCTGGTGGGTATGATCGCCGCCGCCGCAGTAATGTTCGTGAATACTGAAACCTTCTTCCACTGGAGCAGCGTGATAATCTGCCTGGCCAGTTTCTACGCCGTCTGGAAGAAGGTCAATCCGATATATGTAATGTTTGCCGCTGCCGCAGTGGGCATCCTGCTCTACGGCGTGGTGATGTAGTAAATCTGTAAGACGATGATTGAAGTTTTCTGCAAGAACACGGGCACCAAAAAGAGCTTCAAGCAAGGCACGACCTTGATGAAGATGGCTGGTGAATTTGAGTTTGACAAGCCTTATGACATCCTGGCCGCCAAGGTCAACCATGTCACCGAAGGGCTCAAATATGCAGTCTACAACAACAAAGAGGTGGAGTTCCTGGACTATCGCAGCTACAGCGGCCGCAATGTCTACAGCCACTCGCTCTGCTTTTTGCTCTGCAAGGCCGCCAAGGATGTCTTCCCGAAGTGCAAGGTGGTGCTGCGCCGGCCCATCTCCAAGGGCTACTACTGCTCTGTAGACAAGGGGGACGGCAGCGAGCTGACTGCTGCCGACGTGGCGCGCATAGAGGCCCGCATGAAGAAGCTGGTGGATCGCAACATCCCTTTCTACCGCCACGAGGCCCGCATCAGCGAGGTAACGGAGCTGTTCCGCAAGCTAGGCTATGACGACAAGGTGAAGCTGCTGGAGACATGCGGAGACGTCTATATCGGCTATTATACTCTCGGCGGCACGGCCGACTTTTTCTACGATGCGCTGGTGCCGTCGACGGGCTACCTGCGCGTATGGGAGCTCAGCCTCTTCCAGAGCGGCATGCTGCTCAGGGTTCCGAACCGTCACAATCCCGAGACTCTGGCGCCGTTCTCTCCCCAGCCCAAGACTTTCGAGGTGCTGCTGGAGACCTTGAAGTGGAACCGCATCATGAAGCTCGACAATGTGGGCGACGTGAACAAGGCCTGCCTGGACGGCAAGGTGTCTGACCTGATCCAGATTGCAGAGGCTCTGCAGGAGAAGAAGATTGTGGAGATCGCGGAGGAGATCGAGCGCCGCTACTATTCGAAGAATCCGGTTAGGGTGGTGCTTATCACCGGACCCACCAGCAGCGGCAAGAGCACCTTCTGCAAGCGTCTGAGCGTGCAGCTGATGGCCTGCGGCCTGAGGCCGATATCGTTCTCTACCGACGATTATTTCGTGAACAGGGTGGAGACTCCCAAGCTGCCGGACGGCAGTTATGATTTCGACAATTTCGAAACTGTCGACCATGATTATCTGCAGGAAGATCTGCTGAAGCTGATAGCAGGGGAGGAGGTTGAAGTTCCCGAGTTCAATTTCGTTACGGGCAAGCGGGAGTTCAACGGCAAGAGACTGAAGATGGAGGAGGGGACCGTGCTGCTCGTGGAGGGTATCCATGCCCTGAATCCGCGCCTGAGCGACAAGGTGCCGGCTTCGGCCAAGTACAAGATATTCATCAATACTCTCACCAGCATTTCCCTGGACGACCACAACTGCATCCCGACCAGCGACAACCGTCTGCTGCGCAGGATCGTGAGGGATTACAACAACGGTTCTTTCTCGGCCAGCGAGACTATCGCCAACTGGCCGATGGTACGCCGTAACGAAGTGAAGTGGATTTATCCGTTCCAGGAGGAGGCCGACGTGCTCTTCAATTCGGCTTATCTGATAGAGTTCGCGGTGTTCCGCGTGCATGCCGAGCGCATCCTGGCGACTGTGCCGAAGAACTCGCCGGAATATGACGAGGCATACCGCCTGCTGAACTTCCTGCACTACTTCGTGCCGGTGTCTGACAAGGAGATTCCGGCGACTTCGTTCATGAGGGGATTCCTCGGCTAGGGTGTAGTTTTTTCCGTTTTTATTGCTACATTTGCCGCCGCACAATGGTCCGGTAGCTCAGCTGGATAGAGCAACAGCATTCTAAGCTGTGGGTCAAGGGTTCGAATCCCTTCCGGATCACAGGAAAAGCCGACGCTAAGTCGGCTTTTCTCGTTTTATTTGAATATCAGCTGGAGGAAATGGTAGAGGCTGCGGCGCCAGGTCTGCCATTCGTGGGCGGTGCCGGGCGAGACGTAGGTGGAGGCGTTGAAGCCGAGGCTGCGGAGCTGCTCAGCATTCTGCTGGATGCGTTCCGGATACTCTTCAGAGCCGCAGGTCTCGAAGACCAGTTTTACAGTGTCCTTGCGGAGCAGGGCGGGCTCTGAAACCACGCCGCCGCTGAAGATGCCGAGCCAGCTGAACATGTCGCTGTGCCTGACGCCAACCGTGCCAGTCAGCATGCCGCCGAGCGAAAGGCCGGCCATTGCGCGGTGCTCAGCGTCAGGGATTATGCGGTAGTGCGCCTCTATGTCAGGCAGGGCTTCGGTAAAGAACATCTCCTCGTAATTCTCATTCCACTTGTCAGCCAGCGCCAGCCTTCCGCGGTTGTCGCCGGGACGATATACGAAGTCGTTGTTCATAACTATGATAAGCGGCTGAATCTTGCCGTCCGCGATGAGATTGTCGGCGATGATGGCTGCGAAACCGGTGTGGGTCCATTCGGTCTCATTCTCGCCGGCGCCGTGCTGCAGATAGAGTACCGGATATTTCTTGTCCGGCCGCGAATCATACTCGGCAGGGGTGTAGACATACGCCCTGCGCCATTTCCCCTCAATCGCCGAGAAGAACCAGTGCTCCCGGACGTCGCCGTGCGGCACGTCCCGCATCAGGTAATAACTGTCCTGAGGCGAAGGAATCTCGATGGTGCTCACCCAGCCGTTTGAATATGTGAACTCCAGTCCGGGATCGGGAACCTTGACGCCGTCCACGATCCAGCGTGCAATCTGATAGCCTGCCTTCGGAGCTTTGGCGATAACATTCCAGTTACCCTGGGCGTCCTGCTGGGCGGGGAATTCTACGAAGGCGAATTCCAGCTTCACATCCTTGGCCGTGGCAGGGGCAGTGAAGCGGAACCAGTAGTCGCCGTCCGCGTTTACTTTCGGGAATTCGGACTGGCGCTGCGTGCTGGAAGTGCGCTGCCAGCCGTCTGAAGAAGGGGGAACAAAAGTGCCCTGGGCGAAGGCGGATCCGCACATCATGCATACCGCCGCAATGGAAAGGAGAAAGTTCTTCATAATTGCATTTTTCTACAAAAATAATGAAATTTGCGGCCAATAATTAGCGAGAAGCTATGATTACATTTCTCTGCTGCATCACATTCCTTATCGCCGGATTCTTCACATACGGCAGATTCGTAGAAAGGAAACTCTTCCACGTCAACCCTGAACGCCAGACGCCGTGCTTCCGCATGCGCGACGGCGTGGATTACGAGCCTTTGAAGACATGGCGCGTGTTCATAATCCAGTTCCTGAACATAGCCGGCCTGGGCCCCATCTTCGGAGCTATCCTCGGAGCCGCCTACGGCCCGATGGCCTACCTGTGGATCACGCTGGGCTGCGTCTTCATGGGAGCCGTCCACGACTTCTTCAGCGGAATGCTGTCGGTGCGTTCCAACGGCCGCAGCATGCCTGTCGTAGTAGGCCAGTACCTCGGCTCAGGAGCCCGCAAGTTCATGAACGTATTCCTCGCATTCACCCTCATAGGCATCGGCTGCTCATTCGTCACCGGTCCGGCCGACCTGCTGAACAACATGCTGCCGGTCAGCAAGCTGTTCTGGGTGATTGTGATCTTCGCATACTATATCCTGGCCACGATGCTGCCCATCAACAAGATCATCGGCAAGATATACCCCGTATTCGGCATGCTGCTGCTCTTCATGGCGCTGGCCGTGTCCGGAGCGATGATTTACCGCTTCGCCACCGGCAGCCTGCCCATGCTGGAGCTGTCTGCCGACTCGTTCCGTAACTTCCACGCCCAGCCCGACAAGTTCAGGCTCTTCCCGATGCTCTTCGTGGTGATCTCCTGCGGCGCAATCTCCGGTTTCCACTCCACCCAGACTCCGATGATGGCCCGCTGCCTCGAGAACGAAAAGGACGGAAGGAAAGTGTTCTACGGAGCCATGATCACCGAAGGTATCGTCGCAATGATCTGGGCTACCGCCGCCATCAATTATTTCGGCGGCCCGGACGGCCTTAACGCAGCTGCGACAGACGGCAACACCCCCGCCATCATAGTCAATGCGATATGCAACGACTGGCTAGGCAAAGTAGGAGCGGTGCTTGCAGTGCTGGGAGTCGTGCTCTGCCCTATAACCTCCGGCGACACGGCCTTCCGCAGCCTGCGACTGATGCTCGGCGACGCATTGAAGCTCAACCAGGTGCCTATCCGCAACAGGCTTGTGCTGGCTCTGCCGATTTTCCTGGTGGCCGCCTTCTGCTGCATGATGGACTTCACCGTACTGTGGAACTACGTAGGCATCGGCAACCAGATCGTCGCATGCATAATGCTCTGGACCTTCGCCAAATATCTGTCAAGGACCATGAAGCATCTGTTTTTGTCGGTTCCCGCAACCTTCCTGACATATATATGCGTGTCATATTTCATGATGGCCCCGCATGTAAACGGCGGTCTGGCGCTGAACCCTGCAGTCGGCTACATTGTCGCCGGAGCAATTTCTCTTGCCGCCTTCGTCACATTCAACCTTTATTGCGTGAAACGCCAGACGGCAAAACGCAAGTTCCGCGCAGCTTAGGAACGATTATTGTGGCGCACTGCCACCAAACTTTAAAAACTAACTTAGAACGAAATGAAAAAAATCCTCTTCACTATCATAATGGCGGCCGCACTTGTCGCCTGCACCAAAGAATCACCAGTTAATGCATACATTGACGCCAGCGGCGACTGCATCTTCGAGAACAACGTAGTGCGCTACCGCATCAACGGCGCCTCGAACCCAGTTGTCACTTCCGGCATGGAGGCCATCTTCAAAGCTGTGGTTGACAAGAAAGAAGTGGTCAAGGACCGCAAGTCCGCTGTGGCAGCAAGCTTGAATGACGGTGGCTCGGCCATAGTCGACGGCGATTCGTTCATCTTCCCGGCAGCCAACTTCGAGGCATTCGAGATAGTGGAGCAGACTCCCACGGCCGTTACATTCACCCTGACATATCCCGAGTGGCCCGTAGGCGAGGACAACGTAAGCCTTGTCCGTACAGTGACCATCCGCCAGGGCTCGTATTACTGCGAAGTGTCGGATGTCTATAAGTCGTCAAACCCCGGCTCTGCCGTAACTGTCGCTGCAGGCTTCGCAAAGGGCGCAGTGGAGCGTAACGAGAGCGGAGTCGACTATATGATCAGCTGGGAAAACATGCCTTCAGGTGAAGGCTCGTTCGGCGTCGGAATCGTAATGCCGATGTCAAACGAACTCGTCTTCGAAGGCCCTGAAAACAGTGCAGTGGCTTTCTATCCCACCAAGTACGGACGCAAAGTAGACTACGCCATCGGCAGCTGCTGGAGCGCCGGCAGTCTTTCCACATTCGACATGTGGGCGGAAAAAGTACGTCTGTAGCGCTATTTCTTCTGAGCTTTTGCAGCAGCCAGATTGATGGCTGCGATCAGTGCGGCCCCGACGAGCATCCAGATAATTGCTGATGCAAGTTGCGGGTCGCCTGCGTATTGGCCCGGCCAGAGAGGACGGTCGGTGCCTGCAGCGAGGGTTTCCTTCCACGGCCACACCTTGAGCAGCGAGCCGCACATAAGGCCGCAGAGCATGCTGAGGGTGGGTTTGTAGTATTTCTTGAGAAGCCACGAAAGGAAGTGCGAGAAGCAGATCAGACCGACTGCCGCGCCGAGGGCGAAGACCAGCAGGATGACTATCTTCAGCTCGCTGACAGCCTCCAGCATGAAGGCATATTTGCCCAGAAGCAGCAGGATGAAGCTGCCGGAGATGCCGGGGAGGATCATGGTGCAGAAGGCGATGGCGCCGCAGAGGAAGATGAACAGCATGCTGTCCGGAGTTGTGGCAGGAGTGGCGATGCAGATGAAGACGCCGAGGGCGGCTCCGACGATGAAGCTGACCACGCTGCTGAAGGTGAAGCGGCCCATGTCCTTCAAGATGAACACGGTTGAAACCAGGATCAGCCCGAAGAAGAACGACCACACCTGGATGGGGTGGGTGTCAAGCAGATATTGGAACAGTTTCGCAAGAGAGAAAATGCTTATCACCACGCCGGCGAAAACGGCCAGCAGGAAGTTTCCGTTTATTGCTTTCCAGAACTCCTTGAACTTACCGGTGAAGAACAATTTGACGGCGGTGCCGTCGATTGATTTCAATGAATCTACAAGCTCCTTGTAAATTCCTGTCATGAAAGCGATTGTGCCGCCTGAAACACCTGGAATGACGTTTGCGGCGCCCATCATAAGGCCCTTGACGGCCAGCACGATGTAAGACATAAAATTTCTCATGCGGCAAAGATATCTGATTTGTTGGGTATTTCACTTTTTTTTTACAATCTTTGCCACGCAAAACACAAACACTTTATTTATTATACCCTACCCCTCATAACGCTGCCGAAATGAAAGACTCAAATTTCATCATCAGTCTGGACCATATCTCTAAGTGGTTCGGAGACAAACAAGTTCTGAATGATGTCAATTTGCATGTTAAGAAAGGTGAATTCATCACCATTCTCGGTCCGTCCGGTTGTGGCAAGACCACTCTTCTGAGAATCCTTGCTGGATTCGTGACTCCGGACGAAGGTACGGTAGAGATAGGCGGAGAGCAGATGAACTCCATCCCGCCTTACAAACGCCCCGTAAACACGGTTTTCCAGCGCTACGCGCTTTTCCCTCATCTGAACGTATACGACAACGTCGCTTTCGGCCTCAAGCTCAACAAGGTGCCTGAGGACGAGATCGAGCAGCGCGTGCGCAAGGCACTCAAGATGGTCAACATGACCGACTACGAGTGGCGCGACGTAGAGTCTCTGTCCGGCGGCCAGCAGCAGCGCGTGGCTATAGCCCGTGCGCTCATCAACTCTCCTGAGGTGCTGCTGCTCGACGAGCCGCTGAGCGCCCTCGACCACAAGATGCGTAAGGACATGCAGGTGGAGCTGAAGGAAATCCACGAGAAGCTGGGTGTTACATTCCTGTATGTGACCCACGACCAGGAGGAGGCCCTGACCCTCAGCGACACCATCGTCGTCATGAACGACGGAGTTATCCAGCAGGCAGGCAGCCCCATCGACATATATAACGAGCCCGTCAACGCTTTCGTGGCCGACTTCATCGGCGAGAGCAACATCCTCAACGGCACCATGGTCTGCGACCGCAAGGTCAACTTCCTCGGCCATGACTTCGACTGCGTGGACGAAGGTTTCGGCGAGAATGTGCCCGTGGACGTAGTGATCCGCCCGGAGGATATCTACCTGATGGAATCTCCCAACAAGGCTTCGATGTTCGAAGGCACTGTTCAGTCATGCGTGTTCCAGGGCGTGCATTACGAGATCACAGTCATCACCGACGAGGGCTATGAGATAATGATCCAGGACTACAACCCCTTCGAGGCCGGAATGAAGGTCTCTATGGTCATCAAGCCCCAGGACATCCAGGTGATGCACAAGGAGCGCACCTGCAATACTTTCGAAGGTACGCTGGTCGACGCCACCCACGTGGAGATGCTCGGCATCACCTTCGAGTGCCTGCCCCAGGAGCTGTATCAGGGCGAGAAGGTCGACGTGCTGGTTGATGTTGACTTCGACAAGGTCGACCTGCTCGACGACATCGACAACGCCGAGCTGGTGGGCGACGTCCGCTTCATCCTCTACAAAGGCGACCACTACTTCCTGACCGTCATGACTGAAGACCGCGACAACGTCTATGTCGCCACCAACGACGTCTGGGACGAGCGTGACCTGGTCGGCATTACGATCCTCCCCGAAGATATGCGCATAAGGAAAGCTGAAAAATAGTTGCAGATGGGAAAGATCAAACAATTTTTCGGCCGTCGCAGCAGCTGGAGCATCCCTTACCTGATCTTCATGCTGATATTCGTAGTGCTTCCGCTGGTGCTGGTAGTGCTCTTCGCCTTCCGTGACCCTGAGGGTAATTTCACCTTTGCCAATGTCCGCACGTTCATCAATGAACGCGAGTCTGTCAACACTCTGGTTTATTCTATCGGCATAGCCCTGATAACTACAATCATCTGCATACTTCTGGGCTATCCGGCCGCATACATACTCAGCAGGACGAAGTTCCGCAACGCATCTGTGATGGTGGCTCTGTTCCTCATCCCGATGTTTATCAACGTGCTGATGCGCACGCTGGCCACCGTGGCTCTCTTCGGCTTCATCAAAATGCCGTTGGGGCAGGGGACCCTCATCTTCGGTATGGTCTACAACTATCTGCCGTTCATGATCCTGCCTATCTACACAGTGCTCCAGAAGCTCGACAACAGCTACATCGAGGCCGCCCAGGACCTCGGCGCCAACAATATGAAGGTGTTCACCAAGGTGACGCTTCCGCTCTCCATGCCCGGCGTGGTCAGCGGCATCATGATGGTGTTCATGCCCACCATTTCCACATTCGCCATCGCCGAGCTGCTGACAATGAACAACATCAAGCTCTTCGGTACCGTCATCCAGGAGAATATCAACAACGGCATGTGGAACTACGGTGCTCTGCTGTCCCTGATAATGCTTATACTCATAGTCGTCACGAACCTGTTCAATGACGAGAAAGAAGAGGCTTCGGCCGCGGGAGGGCTTGTGTAATGAAGACATTCCTCTCAAAAGCATATATCTGGGTGTTGCTGGTGCTGCTCTACGCCCCGATGATCATAATCGGAATCTACTCTTTCACCGAGGCCAAGGTGCTCGGCAACTGGACCGGCTTCTCAGTAGGGCTCTACCGCTCCCTGTTTACCGCCGGCGAGCATGAGGCTCTGATGGCCGCAGTGCTCAACACGCTGATCATCGGCCTGGTGGCTTCAATTGTTTCGACTGCTCTCGGCACCGTTTCGGCCATCGGCATCTTCAACCTGCGCAACAAGCGCTTCAAGGCTGCCATGAACACCATGAACAACATTCCTATCCTGAATGCCGACATCATCACCGGCGTCTCGCTGTTCCTGCTGTTCGTCAGCCTCGGAGTCACCCAGGGCTATGTAACCCTGACGTTGTGCCACATCACCTTCTGCACGCCTTACGTTGTGCTCAGCGTGATGCCCCGCCTCAAACAGATGAACCCCAATACCTTCGAGGCCGCTCTCGACCTCGGCGCCACGCCTTCTCAGGCACTGCGCAAGGTGATTCTGCCGCAGATCCGCAGCGGCATGGTGAGCGGTTTCTTCCTGTCGTTCATCCTTTCTATCGACGATTTTGAAGTCAGCGTCTTCAACGTGGGCACCAACGGCCTGCAGACGCTGTCGACCTATATTTACGCAGATTCCCGCAAGGGAGGACTTACCCCCGAGCTGCGCCCTATGATCACCATAGTGTTCGTCGCAGTGCTTGCTGTCCTTATCATCATGAATCTGCGAACTAAAAACAACAATCAAACTAATTCTCTGAAATGAAAAAACTCTTGAGCATTACACTCTGCTTCGCGTGTGCAGTGGTGTTGTGCGCATGTTCGGGCGGCTCGTCTGCCGACAGGGCGCATCAGCTGAAAATCTACAACTGGTCTGACTACATCGACGAAGACCTTCTCGACGAGTTCGAGGAGTGGTATTACGAGCAGACCGGGGAGAAGGTTGAGATTATCTACCAGGTGTTCGACATCAATGAAGTGATGCTGGCTAAGATCGAAAGGGGACAGGCCGACTATGACCTCGTATGTCCTTCCGACTATATCATAGAAAGGATGATCAACCACGGGCTGGCCCTGCCGCTCGACCGCAACTACGGCAGCACTCCGGACTACACCGTCAACGTGGCTCCTTTCGCCATCGAGAAGTTCAACGAGATGAATACGCCCGGCAAGAATGCCAACGACTATGCCGTGCCTTATATGTGGGGTACCGTCGGATTCATGTACAACGAGAAATATGTGGACCGCAGCGAGGTATCTTCATGGGGCGCCATCCTGAACCCCAAGTTCGAGCAGAAACTGTTCATGAAAGACGCCTTCAGGGATGTCTACAGTCCGCTGCTGATCTACATCAACCGCGAGGGCATCGCCAACGGCACCGTGGATCCCAAGCAGCTTATGTATGACGTCAGCGACGAGTCGATCGCTGCTGTCGAGGAGCTGCTGCTCGAGGCCAAGAAGAATGTTTCCGGCTGGGAGGCTGACTTCGGCAAGGAGATGATGACTCAGGAGAAGGCCTGGGTCAACTGGACCTGGAGCGGCGACGCCATGTGGGCTATCAACGAGGCCGGCGATGTGGATGTTGCTCTCAACTATGTGATCCCCGAGGAGGGCAGCAACTGCTTCTTTGACGGCTGGGTAATCCCCAAGTATGCTGTCAACGTGAAGGCTGCCAACTACTTCATCAACTACATGTGCACCAGCGAGAATGCCATCCGCAACATGGACGTTGTAGGCTATGTTAGCGTAATCGGTACTCCTGAGGTGCTTGAAAATCAGATTGAGCTTGCGAAAGATTCCCGTTACTCGGAAGTTGTCGACGCTTCCTATTTCTTCGGTCCCGATGCCGACTCTGTGCTCCTCAATCCGATTTTCTATCCTGACGCGAAGGTCATGGACAAGTGCGTCCTCATGCACGACACCGACCAGTACACCGAGAAGCTTCTCAAGATGTGGTCAAGGGTGAAGGGTGACAACCTGAGCGGCACCATCCTCGTGCTGCTGGCGGTCGTAGTAGCCGCTCTCGTAGTATGGTCAGTTATCAAATCAAAGAAGAACAAATCTCGCCGTAAAGGCAGCAAAAAAAGAAGATAAGATGAAAAAGTTTTTACTTGTAGCCGTTGCTCTGCTTAGCTTTACCTTCGGTGCCTCTGCACAGACTCTGGGTTTCTCTGCAAATGAGGAACTGATGACGAAGTATTTCTGGAGAGGTATGATGCCCGGCAATTTCCCGGGTCCGGTCGCTCCAGGCGGCTCTACTGACGTTGGTCTGAACTTTACCAGCGCTGACGAGAATTTCTACATGGAGTCTTATTTCTGGACATTCCACTCAATGAGTTTCGGCGACTGGCACTATGCTGAGTACCAGTTCACCATCTATACTGAATTCCATGGCGTCCACCTCGAGATGAATCACTATTTCGGCGACATGGGCGAGATCGGCATCGGCTATACTCTCCCGGGTGTCGTTCCGGCTTCGCTGACTTTCTACACAACGCTCTGGGGTGACGATTACGACATGCGCGTCAATTCTCTCAAGCGCATGTACTCCAATTATATGGAGCTGACAGTGCCTTACAACGTCGGCAACTGGGACTTCCAGTTGACTTTCGGAGCCGTGCCTCACAGGTCTTTCTACTATGATAACGATGGCGGCTTTGCCGTCAACAACATGCTGGCAGAGACTACCTACACCTTTGAGCTGAGCGACATCCTCACCATGCCCGTCAAGCTCGCCGGCGGCTACTCGCCTCTCTACAAGACCCCCATCTACTACGCAACCGTAGGACTGAGTGTTAATTTCTAGTCGATTACTTATTTTTGAATAGTAAAAAGCCTGGCCAAGCGCCAGGCTTTTTCGTTTAAATCAAGACTCAATAAAAACAACCGAGGGGAAAGAGCAGAGTGCCTTGAGGCACAGGTCTACAGTCTAACCATCTCAGGTTCCCTTAACACCTGCGATAGTGACTTCGTACCCTTTCAACTTTGCCATTGCGTCGACGTACATACGCCTTTATTCTGACATGGTCAACAATCTCCACCCTTATGGAGATGTATACAGATCTGGGTCTTGTTCTTCATTTCATTATTAGTCTTTTAGTTCGGTGTAAGAACAACGGCCTCCCTGTATCAGTACCTCCCCTCGGTTGTACTCTATTAGAAACAAACAGGCATCTATTAAGGGTAGATGCCTGAAAGATTGTTGCCCAACTAAGGACTATTAATGATAAGGCAAAGGTATAACAAATATTCGATTTTTATTAACTTTGGTTAAATCTATTTATCTCCATTTAGGGATACTTTCAATATGAACGAAAAAACTAAAGAATATTTCAAGAGCGGCAAGTTCGTCAAGGAATTCCTCATCATGACGTTCGGCATGATGGTGGCCGCTATCGCCGTGCATTATTTCCTGCAGCCCAGCAAGATGATCGTGGGCTCGATTTCCGGTCTTTCCATCGTGATTTACAGGATCACGGGTATTCCGGTTTCTGCGCTGACGTTCATCATCAACATTATACTGCTGGTGCTGGCGTTTATCCTGATAGGGAAGGAGTTCGGCGCCAAGACGGTCTACACGGCGCTGGTGCTGTCTCCGTGGCTGTGGCTCTTCGAGGCCATCGACAAGAAGTTCAATATCGACCCGACCAAGATGTTCGACTGGGCGGGCGGTAATGTGGACTACTGGTTCTACCTGTTCTGCTTCGTGATTATACTGAGTCTGTCGCAGGCTATCCTGTTCAGGATCAATGCTTCTACGGGCGGTCTTGACATCATTGCCAAGATTGTGAACAAGTATGCGCACATCGACATCGGCACGTCTGTGACCGTAGCGGGAGCCATCATCTGCTGCTCGGCTTTCGCCGTGCCCGGCAATTCGCTGTATCTGGTGTTCATGGGTTTCATCGGTACCTGGATCAACGGTCTTATGGTGGACCACTTCACTGCCGGCCTGAACGCCCGCAAGCGCGTGTGCATCATTTCGCCGAAGTATCAGGAGCTGCAGGAGTTCATCGTGCATGAACTGGTGCGCGGCGTGACTCTCTATGAGGTGACCGGCGGCTACTCCAACGAGAAGAAAGTGGAGCTGGAGGCTATCCTCACCAATGACGAGTTCGCGAAGCTTATGGAGAAGATCCGCGTCGAAGACATCCCCGTCTTCATGACCTCCGGCCGCGTCTCAGAGATCTACGGTACCTGGAACCAGCATAAGAAACGCGCCTACAAGCACGACCGCCCGAAGCTGGATATGTAGCGCTGCTGCCTTATGTGCAAGGTCTGCTGAAACATGACAGACCTTGTACACACCTAAAGTACAATTGCCGATACATCAGCTAATTGCAAAAAATTAGTGTACAAGGCCTGCGTCATTTTTGCAGACCTTGTACACTTTTATGTTCTGGAGCAGCTCGCGGGGCTGCTACTTCTCAGCGTAGAGGCCGATGAGGGTGCCGGTGAAACCGCCGGCGCGGAGGGTGGTGAGGAACTCTGCGTCGACGCCGTCGATGAGCTTGGTCCACTTCTTACCGTTCGGGGCGAACCAGAAGCCGAAGGTGTCACCGTCGGAAGTGATCTTCAGATCGACGAACTTGAAGTTGCCGAGCGGTGCTGAGGCAAGCTCGGTGCTGGCGTCCTCGATGCTGGGTCTCTGGCCGGGCACGCGGACCATGCGGGTCTCGACTTTCATCACTGCAACCTTGCCGTCAGTGACTTTCAGGAAGTACTGGTGGCTCTCGTCCTTGAAGAGGAGCATACCTGCAGCTTCGGTTTCGCCGGCCGGCTTGAAATACAGGCGGGTCGAAGCCGTGAACTTGTGGTGGTGCATCCTGCGCAGCACGATTGAAGGCACGTGCATCTGGGTGGCCTTGTTCTCAGAGAGGGTCAGCTCCAGGAAGCCGGGCTTGTCGGTGAGAGAATAATGGTCCTTTGCCGGGCCGCGGAGCAGCAGCCATGCGGGATCGAGCTCAGGAGCTGAGAAATCGTCAGTGAACGAGAAGTTGCCGAAGGTGACCTTGTCGCCGCGCTTCACGCCTTCATGCTTTACAATCAGCGGAACAGCCTCGCCGCTGGGGAGAATCACCGGCCATTTGTCGGCAGTCCAGGTCACAGGCAGCATATAGGTCTCGCGGCCGAGGTTCTCGGCGTCGTTGCGGTACGGACGGTCGGCAAGGAACACTGACCACCAGTTGCCGTTGGGATCCTGGGTGATGTCTGCGTGGCCAGAGCAGATGATGGGATTCGGCCTTGCGGGGTCAAGACCGACCTGGGTGAGGATGGGGTTGCCTTCGTATGAGACGAACGGGCCGAACGGGGTCTTGCCTTTGAAGATGACTTCGGAGTGCTTCTCGTCGATGCCGGTGCCGCCCTCGGCGCACATCAGGTAGTAGGTGCCGTCGATCTTGTAGAGGTGCGGACCTTCAATCCAGATGGGCTCCTGCTCAGGACGCGAACCCTTATTTACGATGACTTTGCGCTCGCCGATGGTGCGGTCGTTGGCTACGTCGAACTCTATGCAGCGGATGGTCCTGTGGCCGCTGTAGTCAGCCTTGCCGTCCGGAGCGTCATCATTGTTGACGATGTATGCTCGGCCGTCCTCGTCGAAGAAGAACGACGGGTCGATACCCTTGACCTCCGGAAGGTAGATGGGATCTGACCAGTCACCCCAAGGATCCTGCGTCTTCACATAGAAGTTGCCGGCGCCCACGTCGGTGGTGATCATGTAGTACGTCTTGTTGTGAGGGTTGTACTTGATGTCCGGGGCGTAGATGCCGCCGCTGACACGCTGCCCGTCGAGGTGCGGCAGATGCTCGGGACGGTCAAGCACGTTGCCGATCTGCTCCCAGTTCACAAGGTCGCGGCTGTGGAAGATCGGAACGCCGGGGAAAAACGAGAATGTCGATGTAACGATGAAGTAATCTCCCTCGCCGTTGCTGCAGATGCTGGGGTCGGAGTACCATCCGGCCAGGATGG
The DNA here is from genome assembly GCA_017548725.1 of Bacteroidales bacterium. Classification (GTDB taxonomy): domain Bacteria; phylum Bacteroidota; class Bacteroidia; order Bacteroidales; family UBA932; genus Equibacterium. The sequence goes on along the minus strand of JAFYZI010000004.1, from coordinate 3,754 downwards.
GGTTGTAGACGTAGTCGTCGCCCGGAAGAGGATTCTGAGCATAGAAATCGTCGCAGCCTTCGTAGGAATAGTTGTCGAAGAGGACGGTGCCCTGCGGCACGTCGACGCTGCAGGCGGCTGCCAGGAGGCCTGCGGCAAGGAGGAGAAAAAGTTTTTTCATATAGTTATGGTTTTGTTATTCAGGTCAAGGCCAGCCCTCCTTTGGCTATCGGGAAAGCGGCTCGGCGAATAGACTACGATATTCGCTACACCGTTTTCCTGCCGTCATCCGGAGGGCTATATCTCTACAAATATACATATCTTTGTGGCAGAAAACACTCTTGGAGATGAAAAGAATCATGATTATAGCGGCTTTGCTTCTGTCTATAGCCGCATCTGCCCATAATTACAACGTCCTCGAAGAGGTGAAGGCCGACAGGCTGAAAGCTGCCGGAATGGAGGGCGCCTACCGCTTTGAAAAATACGCGCTGACTCCTACTCCGAAAGGTTACAAGCCTTTCTATATCAGCCACTACGGCAGACATGGCAGTCGCTACGCATGGACCTCCAGAGCCTATACCGAAATCGGTGACGTTCTGACCGAAGCGAAGCTGGCCGGCAACCTCACTGCCTTCGGAGAGTCGTTCCTGGAGCGCTACCTGAACTTCTGCGACGTGGCCATCGCCAACACCGGCGACCTTGTCCAGCTCGGCGAGGAGCAGCACTCCCGCATCGCTGAAGAGATGGCCCGCAATTTCCCCAAGGTGTTCGCCGGGGCCAGAAGGGTCGATGCGCTGTCATCCGTTTCCGGCCGCTGCATAGTCAGTATGGCTTCCTTCACCACCAGCCTTCAGAAGCAGTATCCCAAGCTCGACATCCATGTCAAATCCAACCACCTCGGCATGTGCATCGTGGCTCCACCCGAGGCTCCGAAGGGCTATGTCCGCCAGTTCGAGGCCAGCGACCCCGACAGTCTCACCCGCGAGAAGCTCGGCCAGTTTATCCGCCGCAAGGTTGATGTCGACGGCATCATGGGCCATATCTTCAAAGATCCTTCTGCAGTGAAGCATACCGGCGGCACTACCGACCTGATGTACTGGCTCTACATGTTCATGGGCAATTATCCGAACTACAGCGATCCGGCTCTCTTCGCCGACGTGCTGACCGACGAGCAGTACGCCCAGCTCTGGGAGACATATAACTACAGTTCCTATCTGACAGATATCACAGAGCGTTACCAGATGATTCCGCTGCTGGAAGACATCCTCAGCAAGGCCGATATCGCCATAGTCAATCACGACACAGCGGCTGACCTCCGTTTCGGCCACGACTACGTTCTGGAAGCATTCATCGCCCTGCTGAACCTCGACGGCTTCGGCACCATCACCCAGAAAGCCGACGATGCCAAATACTGGTTCCAGAGCTACCGCATCTGCAAAGCCACCAACCTGCAGTTTGTCTTCTACGAATCGCGCCGCGGCGATCGTGGCATCCTCTTCAAGATCCTCTGGAACGGCAAGGAGGCCACCATTCCCGCCCTGCAGCCCGTCACCGGCCCTTACTACCGCTGGGACGACTTCCGCACCTACGCCCAGTCCATCATCGCCACCCACCCGGAAATAGATTAGATTTTATCAAGTGCCTGTGCGAGGTCTTCGATGATGTCGTCGATGTGCTCGGTGCCGATGCTGAGGCGTACGGTCGACGGGGTGATGTGCTGCTCGGCCAGCTCCTTTTCGGAGAGCTGCGAGTGCGTAGTGGTGTAGGGGTGGATCACGAGGCTCTTCACGTCAGCGACATTGGCCAGCAGAGAGAATATCTCCAGGGAATCGATGAACTTCCAGGCTTCTTCCTGGCCGCCCTTTATCTCGAAAGTGAAGATGCTGCCACCGCCGTTCGGGAAATACTTCCTGTAGAGCGCATTGTCGGGATGGCTTGCGAGTGACGGGTGGTTAACGCGGGCCACCTTCGGATGCTTGTCCAGGAACTCGACGACCTTCAGCGCATTGGCTACATGGCGTTCCACTCGGAGAGACAGCGTCTCGAGGCCTTGCAGCAGGATGAATGCATTGAAAGGAGAGATGGCAGCGCCGGTGTCACGGAGAATGACGGCACGGATGCGCGTTACATAAGCGGCGGCGCCGACTGCCTGGGCGAACACGATGCCATGGTAAGAAGGATCAGGTTTGGCCAGGGTAGGGTAGCGGTCAGCGTGGGCCAGCCAGTCGAACTTGCCGCCGTCGACGATCACTCCGCCCAGCGATGAGCCGTGGCCGCCGATGAATTTGGTGGCGGAATGCAGCACGACGTCTGCGCCGTGCTCCAGCGGACGAATGAGATAAGGGGTGCCGAAAGTATTGTCGACGATGAAAACGATGCCGTGACGGTGAGCTACCTCAGCCACGCCGTCGATGTCCAGCACGTCGCCGTTGGGATTGCCGAAGGTCTCGGCGTAGATCGCCTTGGTCTCCGGACGGATGGCAGCCTCGAGGGCGGCAAGGTCATTGACCTTCACGATGGTGCTGCTGACGCCCTGGGTGGCCAGAGTGTGGACTATAAGGTTGTAGGAACCGCCGTAGAGGTTGTCGGCAGCTACGATGTGGTCGCCGGCCTGGGCGATGTTCTGGAGGGCGTAGGTGACTGCTGCGGCGCCGGATGCCAGTGCGAGGCCGGCCACTCCGCCTTCCAGCGCTGCCACCCTGTCTTCAAAGACACCCTGGGTGGAGTTGGTCAGACGGCCGTAAATGTTGCCGGCGTCGCGCAGGCCGAAGCGGTCAGCTGCGTGCTGAGAATTATGGAAAACGTATGATGTGGTCTGGTAGATGGGCACGGCGCGTGCGTCGGTTGTGGGGTCTGCCTGTTCCTGGCCTACGTGGAGCTGCAATGTCTCGAAGCGGTAATTCTTACTCATGGTCGTATGTTTTAATTTGTTTTGTCGTTGTTGTTTTTCGATGCAAAGGTGGGGTGCGCAGTGACTTCTGCCAATGAAATCTTAAACTTTAGAAAATATTACTATATTTGCAGAAATATATAGAATATACTTCTAAAACACTTGCAAAATGGCCACTGAAAAAGAATACACCCTCGACGCCAAAGACCTCGACATCCTCCGTGCTCTCCAGAAAAACGCCCGTCTTACCAATAAAGAGCTGGCTGCGCAGGTGCATCTGTCAACTACGCCCGCGTATGAGCGCGTGAAGCGTCTGGAACGCCTCGGTTACATCCAGAAGTACGCCACCATCCTCGACGCTGCCAAGCTGAACAGAGGCTTCGCAGTGTTCTGCAGCGTGAAGCTGCGGCAGCTGAGCGTCGAAAGAGCAGAGGCCTTCACGTCGCTGGTGCGCAGCGTCCCCGAGGTTACGGAGTGCTACAATATCTCCGGCAGCTTCGACTATCTGCTCCGCATCCAGTCCCCCGACATGCGCTACTACCAGCAGTTCCTGCTGAATGTTATCGGCCGCCACGACAATGTCGCCTCCATCGAGAGCACCTTCGTCATGGAAGAAATCAAACACGAATACAGCGTCAGCGTATAAAGTTGTGTTATCAGAATGCTCTAGGAAAGCAAGGCCTTCTGGGAGTTCCGTTCGCTAACGCTCACTCCAACCCTCCCACCGCCTGCTTCGTCCTGCTTCGCAGAACTCGCATTCGGCGGGCCCCTCCCGTTTTGCAAGTCACGGGTGACCAGCCTCCCCGAATGCCTTCTTTCCTAGAGCATTCTGATAACACAACTTTATACGCTGACGCTGTATTCGTGTTTGATTTCTTCCATGAC
>JAFYZI010000059.1 GCA_017548725.1 Bacteroidales bacterium | reverse complement strand
ATGACCGACATGAGGGCTCTCTACATGTGCATCCTTGCAAAGGACACCCCTTCGCCCATGCTGCCGACCGACGGCATCGGCGCAGCTGACAAGCCTGGCGCTCCGGGTGCCCCCGGCGCTGCCGACAAAGGCGATAAAGCCGAAGGCGCCGTGAAGGTGGTTGTCGATCCCGACGGGCTCACCAGCCGCAACATCAAGATTCCCGTACAGGGCGCGATGGGCTATTACTGCGACGGCAAGAAGATATGGTTCAACGGCCGCGACGGCATCAAGGTGTTCGACTTCGCGAAGGGCACCACTGACGACTGCGGCAAAGGCCGTTTCGCTTACCGCTACGGTTACAAGAAGGCCATCATCATGGAGCGCGGCACCATCTCTTTGGCCGACCTGCGTGACAAGATGGCCGGCGAGCCGGTTTCGACCGCCGACATCGTGGTTGACATCGACTACGCACAGGAGTGGCCCCAGATCTTCGACGAGGTCTGGCGCGCCTTCCGCGACGGCTTCTATCTGACCAACATGCACGGCCGCGACTGGAACGCACTGAAGGAGAAATACTCAGTGCTGCTGCCTTACGTCAAGACCCGCCTCGATTTGAACTACGTCATCGGCGAGATGATTTCCGAGCTGGCCTGCGGCCACGCCTACATCACTCCAGGCGAATACCCGCAGCCCGACAAGGTTGACATGGGTCTGCTCGGCGCAGAGCTCAGCAAGGACGCTTCCGGATTCTTCCGCATCGACCGCATAATGCAGGGCGCTCCCTACCAGGCCAGCCTGCGTTCTCCGCTCACCGAGCCCGGCATCGGAGTCTCTGAGGGCAATTTCATCACCGCCGTCGACGGAGTCTCTACCAAGGATGTCAAGAACATCTACTCGATGCTCGTCGGCAAGGCCGGCGTGCTGACCGAACTCACCGTCAACACCGTTGCCAAAGAAGGCGGCAAGAAGGTGGTGGTAAGGCCGATTGCTGACGAATATCCGCTCGTCCACTACGAGTGGGTCCAGAATAATGTCCGCACTGTCGAGAAGCTCTCCGGCGGCAAGGTGGGATACATCTACATCCCCGACATGAGCGCCGAAGGCCTCAAGGAGTTCGCCCGCTACTACTATCCTCAGCTCGACAAGGAAGCCCTCATCATCGATGACCGCGGCAACGGCGGCGGAAACGTGTCTCCGATGCTCATCGAGCGTCTCCAGAGGGAGGCCTACCGCCTCACCATGCAGCGCGGCAGCGACATGATCGGCACCGTGCCCGAGGGTACCCACACCGGCCCGAAGGTGATGCTCATCAACAAGTACAGCGCATCTGACGGAGACCTCTTCCCGTGGAGCTTCAAGGCCAACAATATGGGTACGATCATCGGAACCCGCACCTGGGGAGGCATAATCGGCATCAGCGGTTCGCTGCCGTACATCGACGGCACCGACGTGCGCGTGCCGTTCTTCACCAACTACGATGCTGAAACGGGCCAGTGGATCGTGGAAAACCACGGAGTCGACCCTGACATCCTCCTCGAGAACGACCCGATAAAGGAATGGGCCGGCGAGGACGAGCAGCTCATCAAGGCCGTCGAGGTCGCCCTTGAGCAGATCAAGGACCGCAAACCGCTCCCGAAAGTGCCCGCACCGCGCACCTTCAAGGATCTGGGTCTGCCTCAGATTAAGTAAGGATTATTTCTCAAGCCTGATCAGAACAGGCAGATGGTCACTGTAGCCACCGGAAAAATGCTTTCCGGTGTAGCTGCGTTTGGGCACCCCGTGCTCCATCATGAAGTTGCGCCTGAAGATCTGGGCGTAGTGCCACTTGTTGAACCGTGCGATGTGGAAGCCTTCCGAGCCGCTTTCCTCCAGCAGCTGGCGGCACACCATGATGTTGTCGAAAAGGGTCCAGTGGTGGTTGTAGAGGCTGGTGCCCTGGCCTTCCTCCATGAGGGTCCACATGGGGTTGAAGAAGCCTCCGGCCTCGACGTCTTCCATCTCGGCCACAGCGTGGAGCAGGTGGCTCAGCGAGAAGTCGGCGGGAGTGTCGTTCATGTCGCCCATCACGATTATCTTGATGCCCGGGAACTCGTCCCTCATCTGCAGGGCGTGGTAATAGACTGTTTCTGCGCCTGCACGGCGGAATCCGGCCGATGAAGCACGGCCTGCACGCCTAGAGAGGAAGTGGCAGACGTAGATGGCGAACATCTCGCCGTCGAGAAGGCCCCTTACGACCAGTATGTCGCGGCCGAAATATTCCCTGCCGCTGCGCAGGATGGGTTTAAGCGGCTGGCTGTCGATCAGTTTGAAACGGCTGGAGCGGTAGAGCAGCGCGACGTCGACGCCTCGCTGGTCGTTCGACTCGTAATGGACAAAACGGTAGCCGGCGCCGCTGAGCCTCTTCTGGCTCACCATGTCTTCCAGCACGCTGTCGTTCTCGACCTCAGAAACTCCTACCAGGGCGGGGAAGCCGCCGGGGAGGCTGCTGACCGCCTGGAAAACCTCGCCCAGATTCTCCAGCTTGCGCTGATATTTTATCTGGGTCCACCGCCTGTCGCCCGACGGGGTGAATTCGTCGTCGTCTTTGTTTGGGTCGTTTTTTGTATCGTAGAGGTTCTCGAGGTTGTAAAACATTACTGAACAGACCATAGGGCAGAAAAATCTATATATACAAAAATAATAAAAATGCAGCGTATTCTTTGTTAATTGCATCTATATTGAGTATTATTGCGTTTCACGAATAACTAGTTATGAAAAGAATATTGACGGCCGCGATAGTTCTGATGACGATCCTGACGGGTTGTACGGGAGAACTGAAGGAGAGGATAGCGGCCCTCGACGAGCAGGTTACGAAGATGGAGGAGGAGCTAGAGAAGATGAATACAACCATCTCTTCTCTTTACACCGTCCTCTATGCCTACCAGAAAAAGGACTTTATCACAGGCATCAGCCAGCTTGACGACAACGCCGGCTACGCCATCCATTTCAACACCGCCGGAGACATCGTGATTTATCACGGTTCCGACGCCCACGTCCCCAGGGTAGGCATCAAGCGCAATCCTGATGACGGCAACTACTACTGGACCATACAGTACGGGAACAACGAGCCGCAGTACATCATCAACGAGGCTGGAGACATGGTTTCCGCTGTCGGAATGGTGCCCCTGCTCAAGATTGAGAACGGCAAGTTCTACATCTCATACGACAGCCGCAAGACTTGGCAGTATCTCGGCCAGGCCGACGGCGCCAACGGAGACGACATCTTCAAGAAGATTTCCTACAACGAAGACTATGTGATCTTCGAGACCTACGAAGAAACTTTCAAGTTCCCGACCAACAAGCTGGTGCAGAATCTTACCCAGAGTGCCAGCACCATCAACCAGAATATCGTAGGCCTGACCACTCTGATCAAAGACCTTGCTAAAAATTCGGTCTGCGTGGTTTCCGTTTCCGACTATGTAGTCGACGGGAAGGTTGCAGGTTCGGTAGTCCTGCTTTCCAACGGCGAAAAGCTTGTCGTGAAAGACTGGATCGACAGCGGCAGTCCCTATATCTCTGCAGAGAAGGGCCCCGGCGACTCAGTATATTACTGGGCTATCGTCTCTGCCGACGGTTCGATAGAGTGGATCCGCGATCCGGAAGGCAACCGCATGGCTGCGACAGAAGCTAATCTGGAGATTCCGGTGGTTGTCCCGGTGCTCGACGAGAGCGACAAGACATATTACTGGAGCGTAGTCGCAGCGGGAGACACTACCCTTGTCCTTGACATAAACGGCGACAAGGTGCCTGTGACAAGCAGCGGCGGCGAGCTGGCGCTTTTCAAGAAGGTCGACAACAGCGCCCGCGACTTTATCACGATCACCATGGCAAACGGTTCTACGGTGACAATTCCCAAGATTTACACAATAGCCTTTGGCACCGAGTCGCTCAGCATGAAACCCAGTACGACGAAGACCGTGTCATACCGCATCTACGGTTATGACATTTATTTCAGGTCCAGTGTGATAACCCAGGGAGACCTTACAGCCACCGTATCTGCTGACAGCGACGACCCTGCCTCCGGCAAGATTACGATAAAGACAGGCGCCGGGTTCACAGGCAACGGCAAGGTGGTGATGGTAGTGTATGCCGGCAACGGTTCTACCAAGACCATGGTCAAGAGTATCAACGTAGCAAAGGAGGACTAGCAGATGAGAAAACTTAGAAACATAGCAATCCTTGCGCTTACCGCTCTGCTTACAGTTTCCTGCTTCAATGAGGTCGAGAACGAGCTCGCAGCTCTGGAGAGGAGGATGGAAAACCTGAACAAGAAGCTGCTCATCATCAATGAGAACACCGAAGCTCTCCAGAAGATAGTAGACAAATACAAGTCATACGTCTATATCTCTAACTACCGCCCGATTTACTCAGGCAAGGATGTCGTGGGATATACCATCAATTTCTCCGACGGAACGTCCATCACCCTGAACAACGGCGTCACCAAGGACGACCCCATCGTCGGTCTCAAGCTTGACGAAGACGGCATGTACTACTGGATAGTCACTGTCAACGGAAAGACTGACTTCATCTATGACGAGACAGGACAGAAGGTGGCTGCTACAGTGGCAAGCCCCATCATGAAGATAGTCGACGGTGTATGGCAGGTGTCTTTCGACAACGGTTATATCTGGCAGACTTTCGACAAGGCTCAGGCTGCCGACGGAAACTCTTTCGTGGACAGCATAGTCACCAGAGGCAATTACGTTTACCTCTACCTCGTGAGCGGCAAGACGGTCAGCTTCCCTCTGTACTCCCTGTATGAAGACTACAGCTCCCAGCTGACTGCCCTGAACGCCAATATCGAGGCTCTCAGGAAGGTCTATGAAGCGAAATTCAACAATAACTACGTCAAGAATGTAGTTCCTATCGTCCAGGACGGTGAAACGATTGGCTACAATCTGGTGTTCAGCGACAATTCTACCGTGACGGCTTACAACGGCAAGCCCGCTGCCAGGCAGTCGATAGGCATTGCGCAGTTCACCGACGGCGAGTATTACTGGGCCATAATAGAGGACGGCAATGTCGAGTGGCTGTATGACGACCTTGAAAGGATGGTGCAGGCTTCTCCGACCGAGGGCCTTACTCCAATCTTCATACTTGACAATTCATTCGGCGACGGCAAGTATTACTGGGCCTACAAGTACGGTGAGAAGGGTCTCAAGATTTATCTGTACGACAAGGACGGCAAGAAGGTCGTGGCGTCCGACACCAACGTCATCCAGTTCTTCACCAAAGTTGAGGTTACCGATACCCACGTGTTGTTCACCCCAGTTTCGGGTGCTGCATTCTCAGTTCCCCGCTATGTTCCTTTCAAGGTTGTTCTGAGCGCCACGTCAGTCAGCGTCCCGACTTCAGGCACTCCTGCGAAAGTCACCTATGAGGTCCGCGATGTGACTTCATCTGCGGCAATCACTGCCATTACCAACACCGGCTACCACGCATCTGTGACCAGGAGCTATGACTCAGCGAACAAGAAGCTCAGCGGAGTTATCTCCCTGACTGCCGATGCTTCGGCCCCGGCTAAATCTTCTGTGCTCGTCATGATCTCAGACGGAACAGGCATGATGGAGACATACACAATATCAGTTACCAAGAAATAGGTCAGGAGGAATGAAGATGAAAAGGATATACACCATAATTCTCGCAGCTGTTTCGCTGCTGTCTGTCATCTCCTGCACCGATGACATGATGGAGTCTCTCTCCGACATCAAGAATCGTATCGTTAATCTAGAAGCGATGGTTTCAAAGATAAACGACTATTATGCAAGCGCTTCAAAAATAGTCGCAGCCCTCGAAGACCACGATATGATCAAGAGCATCACCCCGGTGAAGAACAACAGCGCATATCTGGTGACTTTCGCAAGCGGCCAGACGCTGACCCTCATCCAGGGCATCGACGGTATTTCTCCGAATCTCGGCATCAGGAAATACGAAGACGGTCTCTATTACTGGACTGTGCAGTACGGAGCTGAGGAGCCGCAGTGGCTGCTGTCGAGCCTCGGACTCAAGATAAGGGCTTCCGGTCTGACTCCCCAGATGAAGATTGAAGACGGCTGGTGGCAGTATTCATATGACGGCGGCGGCACCTGGACAAGGCTCTGCAAGGCCACAGGCGAGGCCGGCTCATCAGTGTTCAAGAATATCAGCATCAGCGACTCTTTCGTTACCTTCACCCTGTCGACAGGAGGAGTGTTCCAGATCCCTACGGAAGCTTATTTCAAGCGCCTTATCGACAGGTGCAACGCAATTAACATGGAGCTTGAGACTGCAAGCGAGCTGCTCGCAGACATCGATACGACTCTTGCTGTGAAAAGCATCACCCAGATAATGGAAGACGAAGAGGTGGTGGGCTATAAACTCCTGCTCAACAACGGCAAGGAGCTTGAGATCCGCTCCGGAAAAGACGGTGTGCCTTTCACCTTCGCCATCAAGAAGGACTATGACGACTGGCTCGACTACTGGACCATCAAGATCGGCGACGGCGATTTCAACTGGATGTACAAGCCCAACGGCGAAAAAGCCCTGGCTTCTTCAATGTCCGGATCTCCGATGCTCTCCGTACGTGATACGCTGGACGGTTTCTACTACGTATACAGTTTCTACCCCGATATCGACAAGTATCAGTGGCTGCGCGACCCCGAGGGCAACCTTGTCAGCGCGAATCCCATCTCGCAGAGCGTAATGTTCAAGGCTGTCGCAGTGGGGACTGAGAGTGTCACCCTGACGCTTGCCGACGACCAGGTTGTCAGCATCCCGCTCTACTACGAGAAGACTCCTTCCATCAGCTTCACCGCGCCCGCCGGAGTAACCTACGATGCCCTGAAGTTCCTCTACTCGGAAATATCCCCGAATACTACCTATGAGGTGAAATATAATGTCAAAGATGCTCCTGCAGGCCTGCTGATAGAGGCGATAGGTCTTGACGGAGCGAATGTGACAGGCATTACGAAATCTATTACTGGCACGACAATCACCGGTGCGATAACATTCACTTCTCCTGCTGCATTCTCCGACCCGGCAGGCACCACCAGAGTCCTGGTATTCCTCACATGGGGCGGCCACGTGATCATGCAGGTTCT
>JAFYZI010000058.1 GCA_017548725.1 Bacteroidales bacterium | reverse complement strand
TCCGCTCTTCTTCTTTCAAAGAAATTCACGCTTGCTCTTCAATTGTTATGCTACAATTGCCTTGTACTTTATAAAGTACTTAGTCTTCCATCATTTCAATCAACTTTACCGCGCTTCTTTCGAAACGGGCTGCAAATATAGCCATTAAAATTATATCTCCAAAAAAATATTAAAATTTTTCAAAAAAAAGACCGGCGATGTTGGATTCGCCGGTCTCTTTTCAAATTCAGCAGATCTTAGAGCTCGCGAATCCAGATATTGCGGAAGCTGATAGGCTCGCTGGGATCGCCGTGAGCCTGAAGCAGAAGCTTGTATGTGCTGTTCTGGTCAACGGGCGGAATGCCGATGTAAGAAGTGGTACCGATGATCTCGACATCGTTCAAAACTACTACACCATTATATATAAGGGTAACCCTCGGCTTGGTCTTGTACTGACCGAGCTTGTTGAAAGTAGGAGCAGTGAAGATAATGTCATAGTACTGCCACTCACCGTTGGGACGTGAAGGGTTGACCAGCGGAATAGTCTGTTTGTATACGCTGCCGACCATACCGTTTACATAGGTAGGGTTGTTGTAGCCGTCGAGAACCTGGATCTCGTAGCCACCAATCTTCAGACCGCTGTTACCACGGCTCTGGCCGCTGCCCTGGATTCCCTCCGGAACGCACCACTCGAAGTGTATCTGGAAATCGCCGAACTCGCGTTTGGTGCGGATGTCGCCGGCTCTCTTGTTGACAGTGAGCACGCCGTTAGCTACAGTCCACTGAGCTTCCCCGCCACGGACTGACTCCCACTCGTCAAGATTTGTACCGTCGAAAAGGATGATAGCATCTGAGGGAGCACCCCAGTTCTGGTTCTTTGCATCGAAAGAGCCGGGAGTTACTGTAGGGGGAACCGGATCGTAGAATTCGGTCATTTCTGCGGTCATCCTGGGAGCTTCCTGACCGTTAGGCTGCTGAGTGCCGCCAAGTCTGCTGGGAGGAGTGCGTACGCCCTGCTGCTGGGGAGCGCCCTGAGGACGGCCCTGAGGAGGACCCTGGGGCGGCTGGGCAAGAGAAGTAGCGCTGAAAAGCATCAAAAAGGCTGCAGTAGCAGCTAAAAGAAGATTCTTTCTCATTTTATATAAAAATATTGGTTAATAACTGATTTATTGCAAATATAATATTTTTTAGTAGTATTTTTGTGCCTGCCTAAAAAAAAAGACTCATGAAAACAGGAGCTTTCAACGCCACCAGAAAATATACAAGGAATGCCTTCCAACTGTTCACCAGAAGTGGTTCCATCGGCGGTTTCATCCTGTTTATCTGCGCTATCATAGCTGTTGTCGTCGCCAACACCCCCAGCCTTCACCATCTTCTCAACATCTGGGACTTGGACATGGGCATCGAGGTCGGCAAGTTCTCCATCAAGATGGATTTCATCCAGTGGATCAACGACGGCCTGATGGCAATCTTCTTTTTGAACGTAGGTCTTGAGATCAAGCACGAAATACTCGCCGGAGAGCTCTCGCAGCCCAAGAAAGCCATGCTACCGATCTTTGCGGCGCTTGGCGGAATGCTCGTCCCGGCGGCCATCTACTCCATCTTCAATGCCGGCACACCCAGCGCTAACGGATGGGGCATCCCGATGGCTACCGACATCGCCTTCGCGATGGGCGTCCTGGCGCTGCTGGGAAAGAGCTGCCCCATCGGCCTGAAAGTGTTCCTGACCGCTCTGGCAATCGTCGACGACCTGGGCAGTATCATTGTACTCGCAGTGTTCTACCCGACGCACGCCATCCACATCATCTATCTGGTATATGCCGCGATCGTCATGGGCATCCTGCTGCTGATGAACTATATGAATGCCCGCAACTCGACCTGGTACATAATCCTGGGCCTGTTCCTGTGGTACTTCATTTTCAAGTCAGGCATCCACGCCACCATCGCAGGCGTGCTGCTGGCCATCACCATCCCGGCCAAGACCCGAATCAACGAGGTCAGGTTCTACACCAACGTGCAGCATCTGCTCAACAAATTCAAGGCTGCCAGCCACGGTGAGCTCGACGTCACTTCCAGCCCCGAACAGCTGGACATCCTGCACCAGATCAACAACCGCGTCGACGACATCAGCCCTCTGACCGACCGTTTCCAGTTCGCCCTCAGCACTCCTGTCAACTACATCATCATGCCGCTGTTCGCTCTGGCGAACGCCGGTGTGGCCTTCAGCGGAGATATCTTCGGTTCAAGCTACTTCCACATCGCGGAAGGTATCTTCCTCGGCCTGCTGATCGGCAAGCCTGTGGGCATATTCCTCTTCAGCTGGCTCTCCATCAAGCTCAAGCTTGCCCAGCTGCCCAGCCACTCTACCTACAACCAGTTGTTTGCCATCGGTATGGTGGGCAGCATCGGCTTCACCATGTCGCTGTTCATCGACAACCTGGCGTTCACCGACCCTGAGATGGTAGCAGTCGGCAAGGCCGCAGTGCTGGTGACTTCGGCTGTCGCCGTAGTCCTCGGTTTTATCGCAGTCAAGATTACGGGAAGAAAAAAAGAGGCGTAATTTCCTGTCACTGATTTTGTTTTTACAAAAAAAGGCGTATTTTTGCAGACCTTTTCTCGAGAAGATAAGGAAGTTAAACTCATTATTAACTTTAAATAACACATTATGGCTGTTAAAATTCGCCTTGCACGCCACGGAAAAAAGAACTACGCTTTTTATCATATCGTGGTAACTGACGTCCGCTCACCTCGTGACGGCCGTTTCATCGAACAGATCGGTAGCTACAACCCCAACACCAACCCTGCAACCATCGTTCTCAACAACGAGAGAGCTCTTTACTGGCTCAATTGCGGTGCTCAGCCTTCTCCCACTACCCGTCGTATCCTTTCTTACGAAGGTGTACTGCTCAAGAAACATCTTGACGGCGGCGTGAAGAAGGGTGCCTTCTCAGAGGCAGAGGCCCAGAAGAGATGGGATGCATGGAAAGCTGAAAGGGATGCCAAGATCGCGAACAAAGTCAGCGCTGTGAAGAACGCCGGTATCGAGGCCGCCAAAGCTGCTAAAGCTGCTGAGGCCAAGGTAAACGCCGAGCGTGCTGAAGCTATTGCCAAGAGAAAAGCTGAAGAAGCTGCCGCCAAGGCTGCTGCTGAGGCTGAGGCAAAGGCCGCCGCTGAAGCTGAAGCCGCTGCAGAAGCTGCTGCTGAAGCTGCCACTGAAGCTCCCGCTGAGGCTTAATCTCATGCGAGTTCTTAAATCCTACGGAACCGAGGGCGGCGTCATTGTGAGCGCGGCCGCATTTCCTGAGGATTTTGAAATTACAGAACCGGTATTCATCGATTTCGATGAATTGCCGGTTCCTTTTTTTATCGAAGAAATGAAAGCCCACGGCAGCAAGAAGGCCTTCCTGAAACTTGAGGACATTGACAGTCTCGAAGATGCGGAAGAGCTGGTGGGCCGTGAAATATATTTCAGCATAGATGAGGATGACGACTTCGCAGGCTTCGCCGGGCTGGAGGTCTTCGATTCTGAAAGCAAGAAGTCAGTCGGCACAGTGGTCGAATATGTCGACATCCCCTCTAATCCCTGCCTTGAAGTGCAGCTGCCCGGCACGGGCGAAACAGTCCTGCTACCCTGCCATGACGATCTGATCGACAGGGTTGATGATAAAAAGGGACGGATCTATCTGAGAATCCCCGAGGGACTAGTCTAACCCCTCCTACCTCTCTACTTTTGCTTTATAACGGGTGTTGACGCAACCCTTTGAGATGCCGCGGAGCTTGCCGGAGATGAGCTTCTTGCGGATGGGCGACGCATGGTCGGTGAAGACTATGCCGTCGAGGTGGTCTATCTCGTGCTGCACCATGCGGGCGGCGAAATTGTCGAAGGTCTCTTCTTTCAACTCGAAGTTCTCGTCGTAATAGCGGACGGTGATGACCTTGGGTCTAATTACGTCAGCATCGACGTCAGGAATGCTGAGGCAGCCTTCGTTGTATTCAGAAGTCTCTTCACTCTCTTCGATGATTTCAGGATTGACCATCTTGCGGTAGAAATCCTTCAGCTCGGGATACTTCTCGGTGAGGTCGGAGCCGTCGACTATGATCATGCGCTTGCTGACGCCTACCTGGGGAGCGGCTATACCGCAGCCGTCGGCCTTCTTCATGGTCTCGTCCATATTCACAAGCAGTTCCTTGACTGCATTGAGGTCGTCTTTCTCAAGATCCACAGGGGCCGCCACCTCCCGGAGGACGGCCGATCCGTAAAGAAAAATCGGTAGTATCATGCCTGCTCTGGTTTTCTGTCCATAAAAGTCTGCAGGATGAGCGCCGCGCTGACCTTGTCGACTGCCGCCTTGTCCCTGCGGGCCATCTTCTTGACGCCTCCGTCGATGAGGGACCGGTGCGCCAGCACCGAGGTAAACCTCTCGTCTTCCAGGGAAACAGGGATGTCGGGGAAAGCCTTCTTCAGCTGCTTCAGGAAGATGTCCACATCAGCCGCAGCTTCGCTGGGCCTGTTGTCCATATTCATCGGATAGCCGACCACGAAGCGTACAATGCTCTCCTGCTGACTCAATTTTTTAAGATAATCTATTATATTTGTTGTTTGAACAGTTTCAACCGGAGACGCGAACATCATCAGCGGATCGCTCATTGCAATCCCCGTGCGTTTCTTTCCGTAGTCTATTCCGATGATTCTGTCCACAGAGCGCAAAGTTAACATTTATGTTCAAACAGCTGAAAAATAAATTCCGCATCCGCCGCAACTGGAGGATTACAGTCCGGGAAGTCGAGACGACCAAGGAGCTGTTCTCCCGCAACACCTCCAAGGGTATCCTGATCTTCATGAGTGTCTTCGCCGCGCTGCTGCTGATCGCCGCCACATACTATGTCACGGCCTATTCTCCCGTGCGATACCTCATTCCGGGCTACCCCAACAAGGAGACGCGGGCCATGCAGGAGGCCAACCAGAGAAGGATCGACTCCCTCGAGAGCGAAGTTTCCCTCTGGGCCTTTCAGGTCAACAACATCCAGCGCATCGTCACCGGCCGCGAGCCCATTGACATGGACAGCCTGCGCGTGATGCAGAAAGACTCCACTTCCAGCCTCTACAGACAGCTGTACGCCCAGAAAGATTCTATCCTTCGCAACGAGGTGATCAACGAAGAGACCTTCAACATCTCATCCCGCAACCGCGACATCGAGCAGCTCGAAGGCATCCACTTCTTCACCCCCGTGAAGGGCATCCTCACCCAGAGTTTCAACGCCGCCATCGGCCATCCGTATGTGGACATCGCCGCTGCGGAAGATGAGATAGTCTACTCCGTACTGGACGGCACAGTCATCAGCGCCGGATGGAACGACGACACAGGCTACACCATCCAGATACAGCACAAGAACAATCTGGTGTCTATCTATAAGCACAACTCCCGTCTGCTCAAGAAGACGGGCGACAGAGTCTCAGCAGGCACCCCTATCGCAGTGGTGGGAGACACCGGCAAGCTGAGCTACGGAGTCCACCTGCATTTCGAGCTCTGGCACAACGGCGAGGCCATCGATCCGGCCCAGTACATCAATTTCTGACATGGCAGAGGCGAAAAGACACATAGCGATACTGGGATCCACCGGCTCCATCGGCACTCAGGCCCTTGACGTGATCGGCCAGCATCCCGAAGCCTTCCAGGTCGAACTTCTCACAGCCAACAGCAACAGCAAGCTGCTCATCGAGCAGGCGTCCCGCTTCCGCCCGAACGCGGTGGTGATATGCGACGAGAGCCGCTATGACGAGGTGCAGGCAGCCCTCGACCCTCTCGACATCAAGGTGTTCACAGGCATCGATTCGATATGCTCCCTGGTGAAGGGGGAAAACATCGACATAGTGCTGACCGCGATGGTAGGATTCAGCGGCCTAAGGCCGACAATCGCCGCCATCGAGGCTTCGAAGACCATCGCCCTTGCCAACAAGGAAACCCTGGTGGCCGCCGGAGAGATTGTGACGTCGCTGGCAAAGCGCTACAGGGCGCCCATCGTGCCGGTCGACTCCGAGCACTCCGCTATCTTCCAGTGCCTGGCCGGCAACTGCTCCCCTATCGAAAAGATTCTCCTCACCGGCTCGGGAGGCCCGTTCCTCAATGCTTCGAAGGAAGATATATACAATGCGACAAAAGAGCAGGCGCTCAACCACCCGCGATGGAAGATGGGAGCCAAGGTGACCATCGACTCAGCCAGCCTGATGAACAAGGGTCTGGAGCTGATCGAGGCCCGCTGGCTGTTCAACACCGCCCCGGCCGACATCGAGGTGGTCATCCACCCGCAGTCCATCATCCACTCGATGGTGCAGTTCGAGGACGGCACGGTAATGGCGCAGATGAGCATCCCGGACATGAGGATCCCCATCCAGTATGCCATAGGTTATCCGCTCCGGCGGCTTCTCGACACAAAACGCATCGACTTCGCCCAGCTGGCGAGCCTGACTTTCTTCAAACCCGACACTGAACGTTTCCCCTGCCTCGGCTACGCATACGCGGCGCTGAAGGAAGGAGGCAACGCCACATGTATAATGAATGCCGCCAACGAAGTGGCCGTGGCCGCATTTTTGCAGGGGAAGATTCGTTTCGGACAAATCCCTGAAGTAATTGACCACACCATGTCGCATTCAAGCATCGTCCGCTCTGCGGACCTTGAATCGATATACGCAACTAACGATTCGGCCAGAAAGACTGCCGAAGAATACGTCAACAAATTGTAGATATGATTGTCTTAGTCAAGATAGTTCAATTAATATTCGCCCTCTCGCTGCTCGTCCTCGTGCACGAGTTCGGCCATTTCCTCTTCGCAAAGATCTTCAAGATAAGGGTTGAGAAATTCTACATGTTCTTCAACCCGCAGTTCTCCCTGATGAGGGTCAAGAAGTTCAAGGGCAAGCTGCATTTCAAGTTCTTCTCGAAGAATGTCCCCCAGATCGCTCCTGACGCCGACCTCAGCGAACTCGCAGACGACGACTGGAACAAATATCCCGACAACACAGAATACGGCATAGGCTGGGTTCCCCTCGGAGGCTACTGCGCCATCGGCGGCATGATCGACGAGACCAAGGGAGCCGACCAACTCAGCAAGGAGCCGCAACCCTGGGAGTTCCGCACCAAACCGGCCTGGCAGCGCTTCCTCGTCATGTTCGGCGGCGTGTTCTTCAATTTCATCCTGGCCATCGTGCTCTACGCATCAGTTCTGCACCACTGGGGTGAACAATATATAAGGAATGAAGACGCCACTTACGGAGTCGCCGTCAACGACCTGGCCTATGAGATCGGTTTCCGCAACGGCGACCGCATCCTGAGCTTCGACAACGTGCCGGTCGACGACTTCTCCCAGCTCCAGATCGACATGATCCGCTCCAAGGCCACTACAGCCCAGGTGGTCCGCGGCGGCGACACCATACAGATTTCCATCGACCCGGTATACATTCCCGCAATGCTCAACTCCGCAGGCATGTTCAGTCTGGCCTTCCCCTTCGTGGTAGACAGCCTCCAGGCTGATTCACCAAATGCCGGCAGCGGACTGCAGAATGACGACAAGTTCGTCGGCATCAACGGTGAGGACATGTTCCTGGTGCAGGACATCCAGAAAGAGCTGAAGAAGCACAGCGAAGATTCGGTAGTGGCTTCGGTAGACCGAGCCGGCGAAGTGTTCGAGGTGCCGCTGGCAGTTGATACCGCAGGACGCATCGGCGTGCTGCTGGAGAGCGACCCCTACAAGTTCTTCCACGTCACCGAGCACACCTACTCTTTCCTCCAGGCCATCCCGGCCGGAATCAAGAAGGCATGCAACTACATAGCCAACTACGTCAAGGAGCTCGGGCTCATCTTCTCACCGAAGACGAAGGCCTACAAGTCTGTCGGCAGTTTCATCTCCATCGGCCGCGTATTCCCCGGCACCTGGGACTGGTACAGAGTGTGGAGCCTAACCGCAATGCTCTCTATAATGCTGGCAGTGCTCAACATCATCCCCATCCCCGGCCTGGACGGAGGCCACATCCTCTTCTTGCTGATCGAGATGATCACCGGCCGCAAACTGAGCAACAAAGCCATGGAGGTAGCGCAGACCATAGGAATGATATTCCTGCTGGCGCTGATGGTGCTGGCCTTCGGCAATGACATACGAAGTCTCTTCTAACGAATATAATATTATCGTATCATGAAAGCGAATAGAATTACAGGACTGATTTCCATCCTGACTCTGGCACTGACGCTGTCGGTGGCCTGCAAGCAGAACAACAGCGGCGAGAAGATCCTCCCTTCCATCAGCGGGAAGGCAGGTGAAGTTGCCGTAGTATGCTCCAGGGGAGACTGGGAAGCCGAACCCGGCAATGCAATCAGGGATATCATGGCTCAGGAGTGCCCCTACCTCCCTCAGGTGGAGCCGCTCTACACCCTCTTCAACGTCCCCACTCAGTCTTTCAACAAGATTTTCCAGGTGCACCGCAACATCATCTGGCTCAATATCGGCGAAGACTATCCCGAGGCCCAGATGGTGCTCAACAACGACGTGTGGGCATCTCCCCAGACAGTAGTCCGCTTCGAAGCTAAAGACGCCAACGCTGTGGCTTCGCTCATCAGGGCCAACGCAGAGACCTTGCTGGCAATCTTCGAGCAGGCCGAGCGCAACCGCATCATCGACAGCTCCCGCGAATTCGAAGACCTTTCTATCCGCAGGCAGGTGGAGCAGTTCATCGGCGGTTCGCCCTGCTTCCCCACCGGATACAGCATCAAGAAGATCACTCCTGATTTCATGTGGATTTCAAACGAGACCACCTTCACCAACCAGAGCATCCTGATCTACAAGTACCCCTACACTTCGGCTCAGGACCTCTCGGCCAAGGCTCTCGCAGACAAGCGCAACGCCGTCACCCAGGAGAACATCCCCTGCACCACCGAGAACAGCTACGTCATAATCAACCCCATGATCGAGCCCGGCTTCAAGAACATGAAGTACAAATCTCTAGAATTCGTAGAGATGCGCGGTCTCTGGGAAGCATACAACGATTTCATGGGCGGCCCGTACGTATCGCACTCTTTCGTAAATCCAAAAACGAACGAAATCATTGTGCTCGACGGATTTGTATATGCACCTAAATATCCGAAACGCAACTACTTACGTCAGGTAGAATCAATAATTTATTCGTTCGAGTGGAAGGAATAAATCAATAATCTCCAATCTTTTTCATTAAATAATTTGGATTGGAGGAAAAAAAATTTACCTTTGCAGTCCTTTTTGAAGGAAACCGCACCGGTGGGTTCGTCTAACGGTTAGGACTCAAGATTTTCATTCTTGCAATAGGAGTTCGATTCTCCTACCCACTACTTTTATTTATAAAAATTAAGTAATGGCAAATCACGCATC
>JAFYZI010000007.1 GCA_017548725.1 Bacteroidales bacterium | reverse complement strand
TATCTTCCCGAGTTCTTTACCAGGTCGCGGACGGCGTAGGTGAACGATTCTTCGTTGGCCAGCTGGCGCAGGTCGAAGTGGATGCGGAAGCGCCAGTGGTGGTGGCTGTCAGCGGGTTCGTTGATGCGCTCTTCGTTGCGTTCGGCCCTGCGCAGACGGGTGTCGATCGACAGCCAGTCCTGCAGAGGGAAGATGGCAAGCATTGACGGAGAGTTCAGGAACTCCAGCAGCGCGCTGCGGCACTCGTCGACAGACGGGTCGTGAGGGCTCTGCATGCGGAGCGTCTCCATGTCGTGGCTTGAAGTGGCGCAGACGCTGAGCTCCTTCCACGGCCCTTCCTGGTCCATGCCGCGCATGCGCAGCGACAGAATCCTCCAGTGGTCCATCACGCCGGGCACGCAGTCAGGCACCATGCCGAGGTCCTCGCCGCAGGCCAGCATGCCGGAAGCACCCAGCAGCTCGGGGAGCTTGCGCTCTGCATTGCGGCGCCAGAACTCGTCGTGGCGGTGGTAGAAGAAATCGTTGTAGAGGGCGCCGAAGCGTTCCTGCTGCCACTGCGGAAGATTCGCAGAAGCCGGGGCGATCAGAGGCTGATACATGCCCGGATGGCGGGGGTCCGGATGGAACAGGCCGTCGATGGGCAGTCCCATGTCCTGGATTTCGCCAAGAGAATACGGCAGGGCCGGGTTGAAGTGGCCCATCATGCCGCTGGTATATTCGGTCGGGATCTCCCAGATGCGGAAGAAGCCGAGGATGTGGTCGATGCGGAATGCGTCGAAATACTGGCTCATCTTGCGAAGACGGGCCTTCCACCATGCGAAGTCGTCGCCGGCCATCTCCTCCCAGTTGTAGGTAGGGAAGCCCCAGTTCTGACCGTCGGTAGAGAAATAGTCGGGCGGAGCTCCGGTAGAAGAGTCGAGATTGAACAGCTCGGGATGCCAGTAGGCCTCAGCGCTGTCGGCACTCACGCCGATGGGAAGGTCACCCTTGAAGTGGATGTCTTTGCTGCGGGCATAAGCCACCTCCTCAGAGAACTGCTTGTCGAGGTGGTACTGCATCCATACGTAGTACTCGGGCTCGAGTTTGTCGCGGCGGGCGCAGAACTCGGCGTACTCAGGCAGCCATGCGGCATTCTCCTTTATGAATTTCTTGCAGGCGGCGGTGGCCAGGTCGGCGGCGCCGTGGTCGAGGAACGCCTTGCGGATGCGTTTCATCTTGGCCTTGAACACCTTCGGATAGTCCAGCTCGGGCAGGGCGTTCAGCTCGGCCTGCTCTTTCAGGAAGGCTTTGTCGACGGGCACTCCGATCTCCTGCAGGCGCATGTAGAGCGGGTGCAGGGCGAAGGTAGAGATGGGGCTGTAGGGATATGAATCGGCCCACTCTCCCTTGCGGGTGGTGTCGTTGACGGGGAGCAGCTGGATTATGCACTGGCCGGTGGCGGCAGCCCAGTCCACTACCGGACGCAGGTCGCGGAACTCGCCGATGCCGAAGTCGTCAGCTGTGCGCAGCGAGAACACGGGGATGGCGGTGCCGGCGCCGCGGAAGCCGGGACGGTCGAACCTTGCGGCCTGATGCTCCATGATGAAACGGCAGCCCGGGATGGGGCAGTCGATCCATCTGTCGGCAAGCTCGAGGGTCTTGGCACCCTTGGGAGCCTTGGCGCTGTGGTGAGACCATTCAGGACGGGTGATGAGGCCGTCGCGCATTACTACATATTTGTAATCCTTGAGGGCTGCGGCAGGGCAGTCGACGGTGACGCTCCAGACGGCGCCTTCGCCCCAGCTCATGGGGTGCTTGCGGTCCTGGAGTACGAGGGCGAGACTCTCTCCCCACTCGGTGCGGTATTCTATCTTGAATGTTACCTTCATAATGCCTTGAAACTTATTGCGAATCCTCCGCCGGGCGCCATCGTAACCTCGATGCTGTCAGCGGCGGATACTTCTACTTTATTAATATTATATGCTTGGGGATTGTTTCTGAAATGTGCGTCCGGGGCGTCGGTGTATACGGTAGCCTCGAAGCGGCCCTCCTCCAGGAAGTTCAGAGGGATGCTGAAAGTGCGCTTCTCGCCGTCGGT
This sequence comes from Bacteroidales bacterium, assembly GCA_017548725.1. Classification (GTDB taxonomy): domain Bacteria; phylum Bacteroidota; class Bacteroidia; order Bacteroidales; family UBA932; genus Equibacterium. The sequence goes on along the minus strand of JAFYZI010000007.1, from coordinate 4,681 downwards.
GACTCCGCCGCAGAACCACTGGCCGTCGTCCTTGGCCTTGCGGGCAATCACCAGATAGTGCATCGGGTCGGCGAGCAGATAGCGGCTTTCCTGCCAGTCTACAGCCACATCCTTGATGAACTGGAAGGCGTCGGGGAAGCGGCTGTAATGCTCCGGAGTGTCAGCAGCCATCTGCAGCGGCGAATACATGGTGACATAGAGCGCCAGCTGGCCGCAGATGGTAGAATTGACCCACGAATCGTTGCCGCACCATTCCTTCAGGTTCGGCTCGAAGATGCCCGGAGTGTAGTCCATCGGGCCTCCGTTGAGACGGGTGAAGGGCAGGATTGCGGTGTGGCCCGGGGTGATGCCGCCGAAGACCTGGTACTCGGTGCCCATCGCAGACTCGTTGCCGATGAGGTTCGGCCAGGTGCGGCAGAGGCCGGTCGGACGGACAGCCTCGTGGGCGTTGACCATGATGTGGTGGCGGGCAGCCTCGGTGATGCAGTACAGATAATGGTTCACCATCCACTGGTTGTAGTGGTACATGCCCTGCGGCAGGATGTCACCCACATAGCCGGACTTCACGGCGTCGTAGCCGTAGCGGTTCATCAGGCTGTAGGCAGCCTCCAGATGCCTCTCGTAGTTGCGGGGGCTTGAAGAAGTCTCGTGGTGCATCACCAGGCGGATGCCCTTTGAGTGAGCGTAGTTGTTGAGAGCCTCGATGTCGAAATCGGGGTAGGGGGTGAGGAAGTCGAACACATAGTCCTTGTCGCAGTTGGCCCAGTCTTCCCAGCCTATGTTCCAGCCTTCAACCAGCACTGCGTCGAAGCCGTTGGCAGCGGCGAAGTCTATGTAGTCACGCACCTTCTGGTTATTGGCGCCGTGGCGGCCGTTGGGCTTTGTGGCGGAGTAGTCGGTGACTCCCAGCTTCACTGACTGGAAATCGTCGGTGTAGTTCCAGCTTGAGGCGCCGGCAATCATCTCCCACCATACGCCCATATATTTAACAGGATGGATCCAGCTGACATCCTCGATGGCGCAGGGCTCGTTGAGGTTCAGCACCAGGCGGCTGGCGAGCTGCTCTTCAGCGCTGCGGGCCACCTGCACAGTCCTCCAGGGAGAGACGGCCGGGGTCTGAACGTTGCCTTTGTAGCCTTGGGCGTCCGGGGTGAGCCAGGCGCGGAAAGTGAAGTTGCTGCAGTCGGCGTCGAGGTGCATGCAGGGGAAGTCCACCAGGGCGGCTTCATGGATGTTGACCCACAGGCCTCCCTGCATGTGCATCTGAACTGAAGTCTGGATGCCGCTGTGGCTGAAGAGGGTCTGCGAAGAGTTGCCGCGCATCTTGTCGCGGAAGTGCTGCCCTATCTCTGAGATGCGGCATTCCGTGTATTCATATTCCTGGGTGTCGTAGTCGCCGGGGATCCACCAGCAGACAGCGTCGTCGGCCATGGCGAACTCGGTAAGCTCTTCCTTGATGCAGAGATAAGACTCTTTCTGGCCGGCAGGGAACTCATAGCGGAAGCCGAGGCCGTCGTCGAAGAGGCGGAAGCGGATGTCGAGCAGCCTGTCGCCACCGTCTTTGGAGAGGTGGACCAGCAGCTCGTTATAGTGGTTGCGGATCTGCGATTCCTCACCCCAGACGGGCTCCCAGGTCTCGTCGAAACTGTCGGTTTCGAAGCCGGTTATATCGAAATCTTCAGAGAGAGAGAACGGTGGCTGGGCGTCTTCCTTGCCGGGCTGAGCCCCGTCGTAGGTAATCTCGGTGGCTTTGACGGCACCCCTCATCTCGAAGCCGAGCCTAGAGGGCCGCAGCACATCCTTGCCGTCGCATTCAAGCCAGTAGTACGGGGTTCCCTTGTGGTCCATGCCGAAGGTCATCTTCATAGTGCCGTCCGGCGAAGTGAGTTCAGCCTCGGGGCTTATCCTCGGGACCGAGTTGCAGGCTGCAAGCAGTGCGGCGCAGGCCAGCAGTAATATTGTCTTTGCTCTCATCATCAGTCTTATTTGATGATCCAGCCCCAGGGATCGATGGCAATGTCAAGCTCTTTTGTGGAAATCACCACACGCTGCGGGGTAAGGTTGGCATATACGGTGACAGCGTCGCCGTCAGCCTTGCGGGTGAAGCCCAGCACGCCTTCAGGCAGACCCTTGATGAACTTGGCGGGAGCGCCTTTCTCGCCTGCTGCCAGGCAGGGGTGGGCGTGGCGGAAGGCAACGAGCTCGCGGATGAATGAAGTATATTCGTTCTCAGACCAGTCGGTTATGGGGTCTTTCTCGAAGAATTCGAGACGGCGCTCCAGACCGATCTCCTGGCCTGTGTAGACCAGCGGCTGGCCCTTGGGAAGGGTGAAGCAGAGCACTTCCATCACCTTGGCGGCGTCGCCCATCCTCTCGAACTCGCTTCCTGACCATGAGTTCTCGTCGTGGTTAGAGGTGAACATCAGACGGAAGTTGGCTTTGCCCATCTTCTTGTTGTCTGCCGCCACATATTTCTTAATGTCATTAACGCCCTTTGTGCCCTGGGCCACGTCGTTCAGCATGTGGTGGAGCTCCCATGCGTATGAGGCGTCGAAGGTCTCCTTCGGATCGGTCAGAGCGGGGCTCTCGGCCTCAGCGAGGAGGTAGATGTCAGGATAGTCCTTCTTTATGCCGGGGAGGATGGCCTTCCAGAACTTGGCAGGCACTTCGGCGGCTGCGTCGCAGCGGAAGCCGTCGACACCTTTGCCCAGCCAGAAACGCATGCATTCGTCCTGGGCGGCCCATACGGCCTCGTTCTCGTAGTTGAGGCTGCGGGTGTCGGTCCAGTCATATTCCCAGATGGCGTTGCCGTCGGCGTCCCTCTCGTAGAAATCAGCGGGCTTGGTGGTCATCCACACGTTGTCCGGGGCGGTCTGGTTGGCAACCCAGTCGAGGATTACCTTGAAGCCGGCCTTGTGGGCTGCGGCCAGCAGGTCCTCGAAATCCTCCATAGTGCCGAACTCAGGGTTTACGGCGGTGTAGTCGGAGATGGCATAGTAAGAACCGAGAGAGCCTTTGCGCTCCACTTCGCCTATCTGATACATGGGCATGAGCCAGAGGATGTCGACTCCCAGGTCCTTGAGGCGGGGAAGCTGGGCTTCTACGCCCTTGAAGGTGCCTTCAGGGGAGAACTGGCGGATGTTGACCTCATAGACAACGGTGTTGTAGGTCCAGGCGGGGTGCTGAGGGGTCTGCACCCGGGGCGAACATGCTGCAAGCGAAATGACGGCAGCGATAAGCAGGAATATCTTTTTCATTGTACAGTAATTGTTCCGGTGTATTTCTTAAGTCCTTTGGAAGTGACGGTGAAGGTCGCGGCGCCAGGGGCTTCACCGCTGCGGACGATGAAGCAGAGCGCTCCGCTGAAAAGATGCATGTGCGGCTGGCGGAAGCTCTCCAGACAGGTGGGGTCGCCGTTCGCCACGGCTTCGAAGCTGCCCGCTCCGCTCACCTGCATGTTAATCAGGTTGGTTGCATCCGGCACGGGGTTGCCGGCCTTGTCGACGACTGTAACCGTGACGAAAGCCATGTCGTCTCCGTCCGCTGCCAGCACTCCGCGGTCGACGCTGCACTGCAGGGCGTAGGGCTTGCCTGCGGTACGGACTGTCTGTTCCTCAGCCACTCTTCCGAAGTCGTCATAAGCCACTACTTTCAGCTCGCCGGGCTGATAGACGACGTCGTTCCACATCAGGCGGTGGCGCTCCAGCAGATTCTCTTTGTCGAACCTGCGGCGGCCCTGGCTCACTCCGTTTATGAAGATTTCGGCCTCGGGATATGATGTGTATACGAATACGGGAGTAGTTTCACCCTCGCGTCCCGGCCATGTCCAGTGCGGCAGCACGTGCAGAGTGCTTTCAGTCTCGTTCCATACGCTGCGGTACAGATAAAAGCGATCCTTGGGCAGGCCTGCGAGATCGACGATGCCGAACATCGAAGAGTGGTTGGGCCAGGCGTCGGTGTCGTAGGGAGTTGGTTCGCCGAGATAGTCGAAGCCCGTCCATACGAACTGCCCGAGCATCCAGGGGTAGTCTTCGTCGGCGGCGAAGTCGTCGTCAGGAACGTTGGACCATATACAGTATTCCAGGTCGTAAGAGTCGCTCTGGTGGTCGGGATGCTTGATGTTCATGCCCGTGGACAGAGGGAAATGATATACTCCGCGGCTGGAAACGGTCGATGCCGTCTCGCTGCCCAGGATAAAGCCCTGGGGTAGGAGTTCGCGGGCCTGGAGGTAACGGTAAGGCTTGTAGTTGAAGCCCGGGATGTCCACGGCTGCGATGAATCCGCTGTAGAACACTCCGTCGAACTGGTCCATGCCGCAGGTGACGGGGCGGGTGGGGTCTTCGCGATGGCAGATGGAGGCCAGCCAGCGGGCGACAGACGCTCCGTGGGCGTCACCCTGTCCGGGCACTTCGTTGCCGATGCTCCACATGATTACCGAAGGATTGCTGCGGTAGTGGCGGAGCATGTTGACCATATCTTTCTCGGCCCATTCGTCCCAGCGAAGGTGGTAACCGTTGGCGCATTTTGCGACATCCCACTCGTCGAAGGGCTCCACCATCAGCATTATGCCCATCTCGTCGCAGAGCTCCACCAGCTCGGACGCAGGCATATTGTGGGAGGTACGGATGGCGTTGCAGCCCATGTCTTTCATTATGATAAGCTGACGGCGCAGCGCGGAGCG
>JAFYZI010000057.1 GCA_017548725.1 Bacteroidales bacterium | reverse complement strand
TTCGGCCCGGTAAGGACCACCTTGAGCGGCGACAGAGTGCTGTGGTTGGCCGACAGGTCGTAGGCATCGAATCCTATGTAATACTCCTTTTCGAATTCCAGACCTTCGATGTCTCCTTCCATATAGTCTCCGGCCGTAAGATCCCCCACCTCGAAGGATCTGGACGGCACATCGACGAAAGTCTCGAAAGGAGCCTCGTCATACCATGCAGTAATGCCGTAAGGCGTGCCGTCGTCGGGATCGGAAGGAATCTTCAGCTTGAAATGGATGCGGTTGCTCACTACCGACAGCTCGAGTTCCTTCACGGGATAAGGAGGGATCTTGCTTGAGCCTTCGATGGCTGCGTATGCATTGACAAGATTGCTAATTTCAGTCGTGCCGTGTATTGCCAGATTCGTCGTATTGTTCAGGATCCTGTCGATCAGCATATCCCTGGTGAATCCGGGGCCGCCCAGTACAGAGATTATGAGAGCTGCTACGCCCGAAACGTGGGGACATGCCATGGATGTGCCCTCATAATGGGTGTACTTGTTGTTTGTAATGGTGCTGAGGATAGCCGGGCCGCTGTAGTCGGTGTCGCCTCCGGGAGCTGCAATGTCTACCCATTCTCCGAAATTAGTATAGCTCGCAGCCTTGTACTTGGCGTCGACCGCAGCCACCGCCACACAGCCTTCATATGCAGCGGGAGCGCCGAATTTAAAGTGCTCGTTACCTGCTGAGAAGAACACCACACCACCCTTCATAGGGCCTGTCTGGTTGCCATACTCGTCTACACCGGCGTATTTGTTGAAATAGTCGATGGCATCCCTGTCGGACTGGGGAATCTTGTAGTTGGTGCCGCCGGTGTAGCCCCAGCTGTTCTGGGAAATGACAGCGCCGTGGTCTGCACCCCACTTGATAGCTGCCGATGAATTGCCGGTGACGCGGTCGCTCTCCTGGATGAATATCTGGCAGCTCATTATCTTGACGCCCGGCAGCCCGGCCTTATAATTTCCACCCGCTACGCCGCTCACTCCTATTCCGTTGTTGTTGACGGCCGCTATAGTGCCGGCCACGTGCGTTCCGTGGTCCTCCGGCTCGATCTGCCTTTCCCTGTGGACGAAATTGAAGCCGTAGACCAGGCTGTCCGGATAGTCGGGGTCATGCCACATGTTGGCGGCAAGGTCTTCATGGCGGAAGTCGACGCCTCCGTCCACCACCGACACTATAACGTCAGGACTACCTGTGGTGACATATTTCCATACAGGCATGACATTGATATCGCAGCCGGCCTTGGACGCATGGTAGGAGCCGTCGTTATAGTAATGCCACTGCTGCGAAAGATAAGGGTCGTCGAAGACGTCGATCTCGGTCTTTTTGTTCTGGGAGATATCGGAAGTAAAAAGCCCCGGGGATGCGCCTCTCCAGCCTACATTCTGGCTCTCGATACGGACAAGCTTGGGTCTGTACTCCACATAGCCGAGGTCTTCGATCTGAGACAGCTCGTTGCCGGCCTTGGTCAGAGGGACCTGCTCGTCGAAATAAAGGTCATACCAGCGATGCAGACCTTCCTTGCGGCTGCGTTTCTCGAACTTGCCGGCATAGGGGAATGTTCTTGAAACAGATTTCACGCCCAGAGAGCTGAACAACTCATAGAAAGCCTCCGGGTCGGTCTCGGCCAGGACTGTCATCTCTTCTGAGAGCTGCAGTCTGACATGGCCCTGTTCAAGCTCTGAAGTCTGCAGCTGAACGCCGTCCTGGGTAACTGTCAACTCTTCTTCCTGCTGCGGAACTATGATTATATCTTCTTGTTTCTGACAACTGAACTGAAGCAGCACTGCCGCTGCTACAATCAGAACCGAACGGATCTTCATACTCTACTGTCCATTGAGGAAGTCTACTAGCAGGAGGAGACTGCCTGTATCTTGCCATCTTATCTTGTTCTGTTTCTGAAAAGTTTTGAATGCAGCCTTGCCCGCCGCATCGAGGCTGTTCTCCACCGCCTTCTTTGATGCATTGAGCACCTTGCCGCCGGCCACCAGGTAGTAGTCGTTCTTCAGCGGCAGCTGGACGCCCTCATTACGGTTGCGAAGCAGCTCAGTATAGCTGCTTGACACGCCCGTAAGCTCGAATGTGGTTACGCTCAGGGTAGCTCCGGCGTCGACCTTGGTGCCGTAAGGGCCGTCAGTCTCGTTGAGCTTCTGGTAGTCGATAGAGGTGCGCACTGCCACATAGCCCTTCTCCAAGTCTCCTACAACTTTGACCACATTGCCGTCCAGCGCAGTGAACTTGTCTCCGCCCAGCTCCACAAGGACGATGTCGTTCCCGTCCACTTCTCTGATATTGCCTCCGTCGATGAAATGCAGCCTGCCTTTCGCCACATGGATGTTCATATCCCTCTCAAACTGCCTGCCGTCCTTCAGCATGACAGTTCCGGCTGCAAACTCAGGATAGAGATAGGGCCATGAGGACATGACGGCATCCTGCGCGGATGCTGCCAGCACGAAAATGGAAGCTAGAAATGTGGCCAGAAACTTTTTCATCAAGTAAATATACAAAATCCTGCTAAAAAGCATAACCGAGGGTAAACATAAGGCTGTTGCCGAGAGTCTTCGAAGCAGTCAGGAAGGCTGCGTCGAGATGCACTCCGGCGAACTGGACGCCCAGACCCAGGGACGCATATGTAGGGATACCTTTGGAACTGTTGCAGTAATGCAGTCCTCCGCGGAGGAAAACTATATCTGCGATACCGTATTCAAGCCCGAGGGAACCCATCGCACAGCCCGCGAAAAGGAGATCCACTTCAGCGGCCGCGGTCAGGCCTTCAACAGGCTTCACTTCCCCCTGCAGGGCAGCCAGGGCCGGAAGAGTATAGCCTGCGCCGCCGTAGCTGATTCTACCTCCCAGATTGCGCATAGCAATCGTCGCTGAATAAAAATCACGGGAATATGTGAACGATACATCGCCGCAGAAGGTCGAACCTTTGGCGTCTGCAGCTATCGCAGACTGCACCATACGGGCTTTCGCTCCGATGGTGAAGGCCTTGGTAAGACTGTATGAAGCACCTGCTCCGACAATCATGTCCATGGGGCTGAATGTAGTTCCGCCAGACAGCGCCTGAGAAGTAATGACTTCGTAGGGTTTGTCCTTGAATACGCGCCCTTCAAGCGAAACGCCGAGCTTCTCGCCGAAACGGATAAATGCGTTGCCGCCGATCATGGTATTGTCGGCAGTCTTCGGCGCCCACATTCCGTAGAACGCCTGCACGTCAAGCTTGTCAGCATCGGTCTGCATAGTCACGCCACCCATGGCCATCGACCTGGTGTCCGAAGGAATAAGCAGCGCCGGAACGGCCTGGGCGTATGAGACCTGCCAGAGCAGAACCAATGAAAAAACAACAAATATCTTTTTCATATCACTTATTTCTTGGCAATCGGATATATATCGTCAACACCTGCTCCAACTATCTTGACGTAATACATACCGCCTGGCATGCCGGACATGTCGATCTGGAGCGGATTGAACGGCCCGGCATCTACAGCCTGAGACCAGACCTTCGCGCCTGCCTTGTTGGTAATTGTCACTTTTATATTGTCATCCTGGTCGGGACGGATGTTCAGATTGTTTATGACAGGATTGGGATAGATGTCGACAGGCCGCGAGCCGTCGCGGATCAGGACCTTGAATGAGAACGTGCAGGAAGCCTTGCAGGCATCCGTGGCAGTGACAGTCGCAGTCGTAAGGCCGTAGCCCATCAAAGTGAGTGTCAGGGTGTTGCCGGATGCATTGAGGTGGGCGACACTCTGGTCGGATATGTTTATCGTGTAGGTAAGTTTCTCGCCGTCCTCGTCCTTGATGAACTTCGTCAGGTCGAATACCTTGTTCTCCCCTATGGTACTGAAACGCATGTCAGGCATCTCGGAAATCACGACCGGAGCATGGTTCTCCAGTATCTCATACTCGATTACATAATCGACAGAGGCATCATAGCTGTCTTTGGCAATTATATGCGCCGTGTACTTACCGTGAGGGGCAGCATTGCCGGCAATAGTCGCCTGTACCATCCCGGAAGAGACTTTGTATGTGAACGCATACGAACCCGGATCCACCTCTACCGTGAAATTATGCCCGTCGGGGTCGCTGATTGCGTATTCCAGCGAGAGCTTCTCGAACGGCTTCACGCGATAATCGCCCGTATATTCAGTAGTGATGACAGGAGGGTTGTTCTTGCCTGTGCGGACTGAGCGTACCGGCGAAAGTGCTGAATAATTGCGCTGATAGTCGTATGCCACGACAGCCACATAGTATTGCGTGTCGAATTGGAGATCCTGCATTATGGTCAATATCGTGTCTCCGACAGCACGGGTCCTGACTTCTACAATCTCGCTTCTGACAACAGAATCGACAATGGCGCGCGGATTGACTGCCGCAAGTGCTGCGGAGTCTGCGGATGCCAGTGCAAGATAGCCGAATGTCTTCTTGTCGTCAGGGTCTGAAGTTACAGACCATGACATCGAAAGCATATTTGTGGAAGCAGAAACTGACAAATCTGTAGCTGGCTCGGGAGCTTCTTTGCCGTCAAGAGTGAATGACCCCAGGGCGTCCACCATCGGCCCTACCATCTGGTACGAACTGATTTTGCTGGAGTTGGCGCCGCGCAGAAGACGGTCCACCAGCATTTCGTTGGTAAACCCGGGGCCGCCGAAATAGGAAACTATCAGCGCTGCTACGCCGGAAACATGTGGACAAGCCATGGATGTGCCCATCATGAATGAATATTTGCTGTCGGCTACCGTACTGAAAATCTGGTTTATCCCGCTCCCGTCTCCGCCGGGCGCGCAGATGTCGACCCATTCTCCGAAGTTGGAATAGCTAGTTCGGTTGCACTGGGTATTTGTAGCTCCGACAGCAATGACAGGCCCGTACGCAGCCGGCCAGCCTATGGACCATGATTCGTTGCCCGCCGCAAAGATGACGACACCACCCTTCATAGGGCTGTCAGGACGCTGGTTTCCGTCCATGTCGCAACCGGCATACTGGATGAAATAATCTATTGCAGGCCCCATGGCGCCGACATCGTCGGCCTTGGCCTCTGCCTCCGTGTTATAGACCATGCCCCAGCTGTTCTGGGAAATAACCGCACCGTGGTCGGCAGCCCATACCATGGCATCGTAAGGATTGCCGTCCCGGTCCTTGAACTGCCCGTCCAGCATGAAAGGACATGCCAGGATCCGGACGCCGCCTTTGCCGTCCCTTCCGCCTGCGATGCCGCTTATTCCGATGCCATTGTCGTTGACAGCAGCTATGACTCCTGCCACATGCGTACCGTGGTCGTTAGCCGGGATATTGTAGCCCACAAGTCCGTCGATGAAACACTTGCTGCCGTTCTCGCCTCCCGGGATGCAGACTGCAGCCAGGTCCGGATGGTCGAGTTGCACTCCGTTGTCCAGCACAGCCACGATTACATCAGATGAGCCGGCAGTGAAATTGTCCCACACCGGCACCACATTGACATCGCTGCCAATCTTTACAGAAGTGCCTATAATACCGTAGCTGTCAAGATCCCATTGCCTTGTGGCATAAGGATCGTTGAAAAACGATGTAGAACGTATCTTGCGTTCCGGCCGGGCAGAGATTATTCCGGGCACGGAGGAAAAGTCGTTGGCTGCTTTTGTAGCAGGACGGCCTTCCGGGTCGAAGGTCAGCCTGTACCAGCGATGCAGGCCGGCGCGGCGGTGCCTGGGCTCCCATTCTCCTGCATCCGGGTAGAGGCGCTCGATCTTTGTGGCGCCGAGGCTTGTCAGCTCAGACACTAGGGCGGAAGACTTGGTGTCCGGCGTCGCGGCGGCCATCCTGTCGGCGAGTTCGTCGTCGAGCTGGACTATCAAAGAGCCGGGGACGAACGCCGAAGAAGCTTCCTGAAGGGAGCTGTCCGGCTTAGCGCTGCCCGTTGAAGGCTCAATGTCGCGGCTGCACGCAAGGGGCAGCGACAGAGCCAGTAAAAGTATGAATATTGTTTTTTTCACCAAATGCATCTTTACAGCGCGTATAATCCGCAAAAATACAAATAAAAACCCGCCCTTGAAAGGGGCGGGTTCTTAAAAACTGGTTTGATACCAGCAGAATATTACATACCGAGCAGTTCAGCCAGATCGGGTCCACCAGGGAATGAAATGTAAGCGTAAGAAGTTACACCCCACCATCTGAATGAACCGTTATTGTAGGCAAGGATAGGATACCAGCAGAACTGGGCAACACCATCCATAATCATTGCGTTCTCGGCTGCACTTTCAGCATCGCCGCGAGCAGACGGGTGGAGCATGTGGCAAGTCATACCTGAGTAGTTGAAGCCCATATCGAGGCGCTCGGCATAGGTGATGACACCTTCGTCATCAACGTAGAACTCGAGATACGGGTACGGCTTTACGAAATCAAGGCCGCCGGCAGTTACTTCTTCCTCAGTCCAAGGATTCATCAGACGATAAGTCTCTGATCCGTCGGGGGCTTTGAGAAGGACTTTCTCAAACGGGCCGCCTACCCACCAGTCATCATAGAACTGGCAGATACCCAGATTCTGCCATGCCTTCTTGCAAGAGATAGGCAATGCAGCGGGGCGATATTCTGAGAGGTTCTCAGCTGAAGATACGCCTACATCGAATGTGTAAGTGCTGGTTGCATCGAGCGCGTCGTATGAATACGCTACTTCAGCATTTGCAGTAGTCTCACCGCTAGCGAATGTAAGAGAAGAGTTTACAAGTGAGAACAGACCTGAAGGATCGTCAAGGTAAAGATTGACAGTCAGGTCGCCGTCAGCGCTGGTCCTTACAAACGGAACGAGGATGTTTGAACCATCGACTTCAAGGTTGCGGGGAGCAGTCAAATCTGCACTTACGAATGTCTTTGACGGTTCCGGATCGGCCGGTGTATACTGGTAGCCTTCTGAGCAGGCAACCATAGTCAAAGCAACGACGAGAGCAGGGATTGCTTTAAATATCTTTTTCATATCACTACTTTTTTTAATCCTAGTATGTTGTTGTGTCATTAGCAACCGACTGAGTCGGATCCGGGTTGTTAGGAGTAGTCTTCACGCCGTCGATATCAGTAACTACGCCATCTTCTTTGATGATGTAATCATTGTTCTCGATTTCGTCGGTCGGGATAACCATGGTCCAGTACGGGCTAGCCTCTTCGATCTTGTACTTCATCGTATCGTGGATAACGTTAGAACCCTTATACCAGGTAATCATACCCGGACGGATACGTTTAGCATCGAAGAAACCGACACCTTCACCAAGGAATTCAACCCTCTTCTGATAGAGAACTTCTTCCTGGAAATTCTTCACGAAGCCCTGGCTGAAAGTAGATTTAGCCTTGGCGTATGAATACTCAGGGTCACGATACTGCTGCATGAAAGCCTCGAGTTTCTCAACACCGGCGCTTTCACCCTGGCTCATACCGATAGCCTCGGCCTCGATGAGGTACATTTCCTCAACGCGCATCATAGGCCAGTCAACGGCACCACCGACTGCGTAGTTGGTCCAGTCACCGCCTTTGCAACGGATCTTGATTGAGAAGTAGTCAGGCAGCTCGTCGAACGGATAGTCAGCGAGGAAACCGGTAGCGTCAGCCCACTTGTAGTAAGATGCGGGATAAGTCTCGCGGTCCGGATCGATGAATGACTTCTTGCGGAAGTCGCTGCGGTTGATACGGTCGTAAACCCACTTGTGGAGAGCGAACTTGGTCAGAGAGTTGTAACCCCAGTCAGCCTCACCTGCGAGGAATCCTGTAGGGTTACAGAGGTTACCCATGTTGTTACCTGAAATTGAGTAGTACCACATCCATGAGTTGTTGCCGGTAGCATCGCAGAATGCCTGGGTAGGACTGCTCCACTGAGCTTCGGTCAGAGGGGTCTTGCCAGATTTGTCGATAGCCATGCGGGCATATTTGGCAGCGTTCTCATAATCCATCATTGCCAAATACATCCTGGCCTTGAGACCATAGACAACGGCAACGCCGGGATAACGTCCAGTCGGAGGATTGTAGTTGGCAAGAAGCTCTTCAGCCTTGTCGAGGTCAGAAAGAACGAATGCTGAAAGGACCTCCTTAGGAGCACGTGCGCTCTTGTACTGAGGCTCTTCCTCAGAACTTGACACTACGATAGGAACAGTCAGGCCTTCAACCTTAGAGTAGTCAACATATTTGTTGACTGCCGGCATATACAGGTTGTACATGTCGTGATACATGAGGGCCCTGTAAGTATAGGCGATACCAAGATAAGCCTTCTGCTCTTCATTCAGCTCTTCGGCGCTTGCCAGAGGGCCGATGATGTCGTTGGCACTCTTGATGATCTTGTAGAATGTCTTGAACGGAACCAGCTGACGGTTGTTGTCAGCGTTCATTACGTAACCATATGCACCTACATAACCGCACCACCAGTCGTATCCGATAGTCTTCGAGTTGTTGACCAGGTCATTGGTCATACGTGCGTATGTAATAAGAAGTCCGGCATAAGAAATATCATATTCCAGCTGGTTAGAGCTGCCGTAGAAGAAGTAAGGCTGATATGTCTGTGCAACCAGACCGTCTACGGAACCTTGCATTGCTGAAGGTGATTTTGCCAACTGCTCAGATGTCGCTGATGACTCCAGAGGGAATGTTTCCTGGATACAACTTGACAAAGAGAAAATAGCAGCAGATGCCAGAAGCAGAGATGTTATTATTTTTTTCATATAATATATCCTCCTGTCATTTAGAATTTAAGAGTAATACCACCAGAAACGGTTCTCATAGGAGAATAGTTTGCAGCGTTGGCTGCAGATGAGAAGCTCTGACGAGGATCGAAGCCCTTGCGTGCTGACCAGTAGTACAAGTTCTCAGCTGCTACATAAAATCTGATTGCAGCAATGTTGATCTTGGAAGTGAGCCTTTCCGGGAGGGTATAACCGAGGTTGATGTTCTGCAGATTCAGATATGAAGCAGAGGTCAGGAACCTGGTAGAAGTAGAGTTTGAGTTAGAGTCACCATACTGGAAGCGAGGAATGTCTGAAGACTTGTTTTCAGGAGTCCAGGCGTTGAGCAGGTCAACATGGAAGTTGTAACCTGTCTGGCTAGAAGTAGGAGAATACATGAACCTTGCATAGGTATTATCATACTGCTTGCCACCGAGCTGATAGGTGAAGTTGATTGCGAAGTCGAAACCGTATGCGCGGAGGGTGGTACCGAAACCGCCGTATACAGGAGCAAGAGTTGACACGTTGGTCAAGTACTTGGTAGCCTGTGAATATACATCGGTGGTCTCGCGTTTGCCGGTGCGCTTGCCCTCATCGTCGAGGACGTCTTTATACCAGAGAGATTTACCGGTTTCCTTATCTACACCTGCGAATTCATAAGTATACCAGGTATACATTGAAGCGCCTTCAGCAACGAAGAAGTTGCCGCTGGTGAAACCTTCGTACTCATTGCCCTGAGCATCGTAAGCCTTAGAGTCTTTCACGTTGTCGGCAAGGTAAGTAACGGTGTTCTTCAGATAAGATACGTTGAGATTCAAATCCCACTGAACGTTGCGGCTGCGGACGAGGCCGAAGTTGAAATCACCCTCGACACCCCAGTTGTCCATGTCACCGACGTTCTTCCAGATTGATGAATAACCCTGTGAAGGCGGTACGGGAGTCGGGAACAGCATGTCGGTGGTCTTGCGGTCGTAAACCTCGATGCCACCGGTGATGCGGTCGTTGAACATTCCGAATTCGATACCGGCATTGAAGTTGGTGTTGGTCTCCCAGGTGATGTCCGGGTTACCTTTTCTGCTGAACAGAGTTGAAACTGCACCGTCAGAAGGAACGATGTCGAAGATATCGGTGTAGAGGTAGCTGCTGATGTCGTCGTTACCCTGGCTACCGATAGAAGCCTTGAACTTGAGTTCGTTGAGCCAGTTTACATTGTACCACGGCTCCTTGCTCATGATCCATGCTGCAGATGCGCTCCAGAAGCTACCCCAGCGGTTCTCGGGGAGGAACTTGGAAGATGCATCCCTACGGAAAGAAGCTGAAACGAAGTAGCGGTCAGCGTAGTCGTACTGGACGCGGCTGAAGTAACCTTCGTTGTTGTAGTGGGTCTGGTATGAAGTAGCACCCTGACCGTCAACTACTGCACCGTCGAGCTCTTTGTTGTCCTGAGAGAACATGTGGTTCTTGTCAGCGCCCAACAGATAGTATTTTCTGCTGTAGTACTCATGACCGAGCATCACTTCCAAAGTGTGGAGGTCGAAGTCATGGGTGTAGTTGAGGAGCTGCTGGGTATTCCATGCATACATACGGGTGTGATACATGCTTACAGTACCTTCAGTAGTACGGAACTGGCCGTAATACGGGTTGTAAACATAGTTGGTACGGCTTTCATCCATGTTTGCTGATGCATTGACTGTCAGCACGAGACCTTTGAGGATTTCAGCGTCGACGTAGCCCTGGGTTGAAACGGCGTTACCTTCGTCGTTGTTGGTGTTGTAACGGAGTGCAAGCAGAGGGTTGGCATCGGTGATGAACGGACGTGAAGTGCCGGGGATACCACCAAGGCCGATGTTGCCGTTACCATGGTCGAGAACGGCGATGCCGTTACCGTCGACATACTGGCTGCCGTTGGCATTCCTGATATAGAGAGGATAGATAGGCGCGATCTGAGAAGTGTAAGCCCAGATGTTACCGGTAGATCCTTCAGAACCGTTGTTGCTCAGAGAGTTGCTCTCGAACTTGGTGTATGACATGTTAGCACCGACCTTCAACCAGTCCTTAGCCTGGTAATCAGCTTTCAGACGGGCAGAAAGACGCTGGTAGTCAGACTTCTCGATGATACCCTGATTGTTGAGGTAGCTCAGTGATGAGTAGTAAGTCATCCTGTTCTGAGCACCTGAGATTGTAAGAGTGTAATCCTGGCGGAGACCCTGGCGGTAAGCTTCCTTAGCCCAGTTGTCAGCCTTGATCATATAATCACCCATTACATAGCCTTCCTTTGCGCCGGGATTGAACTTGCCGTTGCGGCCGATAGCGAACTGACCCTCAGGAATTGTGTAAGCCTGGTAGCCAAGTCCTCCGGCTGCTGCGTCGAACAAGCTTTCATTTGCACGGATATAAGCGGCACCATCTGTCAGGCCAAGGCCGTCAGCTGCCGTGTAGTAGTTATAGAGAGCTTTGTAGTGCTGCTCGTAGTATGCGCGGGGATCAGAGATAGTCTCATACTCCTGGAGGGCGCGGGTGTTGATACCAACCTTAGCGTCAAGAGTAACCATAGCCTGGCCGGGACGACCTTTCTTGGTTGTGATCATGATGACACCGTTAGCACCACGGGCACCGTACAGGGCGTTGGATGCAGCATCCTTGAGCACGGTCATTGACTCGATATCGCTGGGAGCGATATTGTTCATGCTACCGTCATAAGGAACACCGTCGACAACGATGAGGGGATCCTTACCTGCATTGATTGAAGAGATACCGCGGACGCGGATAGTAGCAGATGCGTTAGGCGCACCGTTTGAAGAGATCAGCTGGACACCAGCAACCTGGCCTGCGAGGGCGTCGGTTACGTTGGTGACCTGTGAAAGTGACAGCTTCTCGTCGTCCAGAACTTTGGCTGATCCGGTGAAGGCCTCTCTTGTAGACCTACCGAAAGCCACCACGATGGTTTCATCCAGCATCTCGGTGTCAATTTCCAAGGTGACATCGATGACTGCCCTACCATTTACGGGAACTTCCTGAGTCTGGAAACCAAGGCAGGTCACAACGAGTGTGCCATTTGAAGGGACCAAAATCCTGTAGGCTCCGAGATTGTCGGTTACAGAGTAGACTGTCGTGCTTCCCTTGAGCTGGACAGCTGCTCCTGTTACCGCTTCTCCTGCTTTGTCACGTACGGTACCGGATACCTGTACGTTCTGAGCGAGAAGAGTTGAGCCAATCAGCACAAACAATGCGCTGAGGAACAGTTTCGCTTTTTTCATAAGCATTTCTTTAGATTAAACATTAGATTATATAGAATTAACAATTTGACT
Source organism: Bacteroidales bacterium (assembly GCA_017548725.1). Lineage (GTDB taxonomy): Bacteria > Bacteroidota > Bacteroidia > Bacteroidales > UBA932 > Equibacterium. The sequence goes on along the minus strand of JAFYZI010000057.1, from coordinate 1,138 downwards.
CAATTTGAAAACAATCTTCCATCAAACAATAATTCGGCGCAATTTCGAAATAATTTTTCAGAAATCCAAATATGGAACAGGCGCTACACATAACTAAATCAACGTTTTTGTCGCTATTTCTTTAAATTTTTTACGTATTATCACAAAAGTGCTTACAAAATTGAAGTTTTTAAGCCCATAAAATTTCTTTGATAAATGCTCTAATTTTTGTTGATAATTTTAAAGAAATAATTCTTATATTGTAGGATATTTTCTCCGGTCATGTGCTACTTGAAACGAATTGCGCTGCTTGCTGCCGTCGTCTGCATCCTGCCGGCCTGCACCGCCCGGGGGATTGACGAGGACAGGCTCCCCGCACCCCTCCCCTCTCCGGAGAAAGTTTTCGGATGGAATCTTCCTGAAAGCGCAGTCGACCCCCTCCTGCTCAATGTACTTTTCGACGAAAAGACTGCCGGGGAGCTGGAAAGCATCACCGGCGATGACGGTTATGTGCAGCTGCCGGCCGTCAAGTCGTTCGACGCACGGAGGATAGTGCGCATGCGCCGCCTCTTCCCCGATGCCGGGCGCTTCGAGGAGCGCACCCGCAAGGAAGGGCTGCACCGCTGGTATGAAGTGTACTACGACAGCTCCGTTCCCATCACCAAGGCTGCTTCAGGCTGGGTTGATATCCCGGGAGTCGAGATGGTGGAGCTCAATCCGCTCATCCATATAGTCGGGGGCTCCGAGATTGTAGAGCTGACCAAGCCTTTAACGGCCTCAGCCACCTCTTCAGCATATCCTTTCAACGACCCCATGCTGCCTTCGCAGTGGCATTATTATAATATAGGTGTAGCCGCATCGTCGGCTGGAGGCTGCGACATCAACATATTTCCGGTTTGGAAGTACGTCACTACTGGCTCACCTGACGTCATCGTCGGAGTGGTGGACGGAGGCATCGACTACAGCCACGAAGACCTCGCCGCCAACATGTGGCATAACCCGGAGCAGCAGGGCGACGCTGTCTACGGCTACAATTTCGCCACCAACAGCTACTCTATCCACCCTGAGAACCACGGAACCCATGTGGCTGGCATCATCGGCGCCGTCAATAACAACGGCATCGGTGTAGCAGGGACAGCGGGAGGCGACGCTGCTGCAG
>JAFYZI010000056.1 GCA_017548725.1 Bacteroidales bacterium | reverse complement strand
CGACCTGCCGCTGGACAGCGTCAAGTTCCACCAGCTGCAGATAATCAAAGGCACGGCGATGGAGCGCGAATTCAGGGAAAAGCGGGAAGACTTCGTGACCTTCACGCTGGAGGAATACATCGATTTCTTCGTGGATTTCCTGGAGAGGCTGCGGCCCGGCCTGAGCATCGAACGCTTCGCGGGAGAGGTGCCGCCTCGCTTCGTCAACGAGACACCGTGGGGCTTGATACGCAACCCGCAGCTGATAGAAATGCTCGAAAAACGCCTCGAGGAGCGCGATACATGGCAGGGGAGGTTGTTTTAAACGTATTTTTGTGTAAATTTGCTCAATTTAGGACGATTATATAAAGGAGGTTACAAGATATGCAACAGTTTTCTGACCAGGTCGTTATGGAAGGTCTAACCTTCGACGACGTGCTTTTGATTCCTGCCCGCAGCGAGGTCATCCCGCGCGACGTAGTGACAAACACAATGTTCACCAGGGAAATCCCGCTGAACGTGCCCATCGTTTCAGCAGCCATGGATACCGTGACTGACGCTAACATGGCGATAGCCATAGCCCGCGAAGGCGGCATAGGCGTAATCCACAAGAACATGGCGATCGACGAGCAGATGGACCAGGTGCGCAGGGTGAAGAGGGCAGAGAACGGTATGATCTACGACCCGGTGACCATCGACGTGAACCAGACGGTAGGGGACGCCCTCAAGCTCATGGCCGAAAACCATATCGGCGGCATCCCCGTAGTCGACTCATCATCGAAGCTTATCGGTATCGTCACCAACCGTGACCTCCGTTTCGAAGACAATCCTGCAACCCCGATTAAGGACGTGATGACCAGCGAGAACCTCGTTACCATCGACCATGGCGACGACATTCCGCGCGCCATCGAGGTGCTCCACAAATACAAAGTAGAGAAGCTCCCGGTAGTCGACAAGAACGGCCGCCTGGTGGGCCTTATCACCTACAAGGACATCAAGAAGATCAAGAACAACCCCACCGCCAGCAAGGACGGCAAGGGAAGGCTTCTGGTGGCCGCCGCAGTGGGCATCAACTCCCACAGCCTCGAGACAGTCGAGAAGCTGGTGAGCGTCGACACCGACGCCGTTGTTCTCGACACCGCCCATGGCCATTCAGTGTTCGTGCTGGACACCATCAAGAAGATCCGCGCAGCGTTCCCGCACCTGCAGATCGTAGCCGGCAACATCGCTACCGCTGAGGCTGCAATAGCTCTCAAGGAGTGCGGCGTAGATGCAGTCAAGGTCGGCATCGGCCCGGGCTCTATCTGCACCACCCGCATCATCGCCGGTATCGGCGTGCCGCAGCTCACTGCAGTCATGAATGCCACCGGAGCCCTCAAGGGCAGCGGCATTCCCGTAATCGCTGACGGCGGCATCCGCTACTCAGGCGATATCACCAAGGCCCTTGCGGCAGGCGCTTCAACCATCATGGCTGGCTCGCTCTTCGCAGGCGTAGAGGAGGCTCCCGGCGAGGCCATCATCCTCAACGGACGTAAGTTCAAGTCATACCGCGGAATGGGTTCTCTCGAGGCCATGCAGAAAGGCTCAAAAGACCGTTACTTCCAGGATATGGAGGAGGACATCAAGAAGCTCGTTCCGGAAGGCATCGTAGCCCAGGTTCCTTACAAGGGTACTCTGGCCGAAGTAATCTATCAGCTCGTGGGCGGCCTGAAGGCCGGCATGGGCTACTGCGGAGCCCGCAACATCGAGGAGCTGCGCAGCGCCAAATTCGTAAAGATCACCGCCGCAGGTATGGCAGAGAGCCATCCTCACGACGTATCTATAACCAGGGAAGCTCCTAACTACAGCAGATAATGAAACGCATCTGTGCATTGCTGGCCCTCGTGCTGCTCGCCGCTTCGTGCAGCCTTTTCCAGTCCCGCGGGGATGTCCTCGCGAAGGTGGGGAAGGATGTGCTATACAAGAGCGATGTGGCCAAGCTCGTCCCGCCCGGCACAAGCCCGGAGGACAGCGCCTACATGGTGGACCAGTATGTGCGGACATGGGCCCTGGTGCGGCTCAAGACCCTCAAGGCCAGCGAGCAGCTCACTCCCGACGAGAGAGACATCTCCAAGGAGATAGAGTCTTTCCGCAACGACCTCCTCAGCTTCCGCTACGAGAAGATGTTCATGGAGAGCCGTATCGACACGGTGGTAAGCGAGGACCAGGTCGAGGCCTATTACGAGGAGCATCCCCAGAGCTTCAAGTATGACTATTCAGTAGTCAAGGCGCGCTACATCGTCATCAACGTGCGCTCGCCCTACTATTCCCAGATAAAGGATCTCTACAAATCCAAGGATGAGGACAAGGTGGCTGAGCTGACGGAGCTGAGCCGCTCATACGCCGAAAGATATGAAGACTACGGCGGCAGGTATGTCTCCATCCCCCAGCTGGCCAAGGATGTCGGCATGATAGTTTCTGACCTCGAGGAGATTTCTGCAAAGCAGAGCAGCTACATCATCGAAGGAGAACAGAAGAACACCTTGATATTTTTCATCGACAGGTATGCTCCCGGCACGCTCACTCCGATGGAATTCAACGAAGAAAAGATAAAAGATGCCATAATCAGCATCAGAAAGCAGGAGATTTTGTCAAAATTGGAACAGGACTTGCTGAAGGAAGCCCTCGAAAATAAAAAATTGCAGATATATGATTAAGCGTTTTGCCGTTCTGGCGGCGGTTGTGATTCTCAGTTGTTTGCCCGCATCGGCTCAGAGATACCAAGACGGTTTGATAGACAAGATTGTGGCGCTGGTCGGCAACGACGCCATTATGCTGTCGGACATAGAGCAGGAGATACAGATGATGAGGGTCAACGGTATGGCTGCCGACCGCAACACCCGCTGCGAGCTTCTTGAGCAGATTATGATGGGCAAGCTCTTCCTCACCCAGGCCAGGCTCGACTCCCTGGTAGTCCAGGAAACTGAGATCCAGAGCAACCTCAGCCAGAGGTTCGCGAGCGTCACCACCCAGCTGGGCGGAGAGAAGGCTATGGAGGAGTATTTCGGCCATGACCGCTACGACCTCGAAAGGATCTGGCGCGACGCCATCGAGGAGCAGTTGCTCACCCAGCAGATGCAGCAGAAGGTGGTCAGCGCTGTCCCGAGGATGACTCCGAGAGACGTAAAAAACTTCGCCGACACTTCAGCCGTCGAAGATATGCCGGTAATCCCGGACCAGTACAGGCTCCGCCAGATAGTCATATATCCTGACAAAGACTCTGCAGCCACCCTGGTGAAGGAAAGACTGCTTGAAATCCGCGAAAGGATTGTCAACGGAGAGAAATTCACTTCCCTCGCAAGGCTTTATTCAGAGGACCCAGGCAGTGCGCTCAGGGGAGGTGAACTCGGAATGGCCAACAAGACTGTGTACTGGCCTGAATTCTCAGATGCCGCAACGGCTCTGAAGATCGATCAGGTGTCGCCGATTGTAGAGACCCCCGACGGTTTCCACATAATCCAGATGATCGAGAAGGAAGGCGACATGTTCAACGCCCGCCACATCCTCATCAAACCCAAATACACGGCTGAAGACCGCAACAAGGCTTTTGCTAGGCTCGACAGCATCAAGACCCTGATAGTTGTCGACAGCGTCCTGACCTTCGAGCAGGCCGCATGGGCTTTCTCGCAGGACTTCAAGACCCGT
>JAFYZI010000055.1 GCA_017548725.1 Bacteroidales bacterium | reverse complement strand
TCTGCTTGCAGAAGGAAAGGCAGAACCGATGTTGATTGCGCTTGTGAACAATCAGGTCATTCATCGCAATCATCCTCAACATGCCGAACTCACTTTCGACATTATGGAACGTGAGTATCGCGAGGCCGTCATCCCCTTCGTCGACAGTCACTACAAGACCATCGCGAACCCTCATGGCCGTGCCATTTCCGGTCTCTCTATGGGTGGCCGTCACACAATATTCGTAGGTCTGAAGTCTCTCGATCTCTTTGCAAACTTCGGCGTCCTCAGTGCAGGCGACACCACTCCTGAGCAGACCCTCGCTGGATTCCTCAATGACCCTAAAGCCAATGACAAGGTGGATTATCTGTTCATAGGACAGGGCGGCGCCGAGGAGAAGGGCATGTTCAATGCTCGTGTCAAAGCCTTCAGGGATGCTCTGGACCAGCACGGAATCAATTATGAGTACTTCTGTATAGGCGAAACCGGTCACGACTGGTCGACCTGGAGACATCTCCTCTATTACGGATTCCTCCCGAATCTTTGGAAGAAATAACAAAGAACGGCAATAAAAAAAGGCAGCGGGACAAATTTCGTCTCGCTGTCTTTTTTATTTCAAGAGTTGAAACAGCTCCTAATACTCCTCCTCGTTAAAAAAGAAATCGTCTTTGGTGGGATAGTCGGGCCAGATGTCTTCGATGGAGTCATAGACTTCACCGTCGTCTTCGAGGTCTGAAAGATTCTCAATTACTTCAAGGGGAGCTCCTGAGCGGGTGGCATAATCGATCAGTTCGTCTTTGGTTGCAGGCCACGGTGCATCTTCAAGTTTTGAAGCAAGTTCAAGCGTCCAATACATTTCTTTATATGATTAAAATTGTTGGTTTTTAGAAAAGGGCTGCAAAAATATATGAAAATATATTACATGCAAAAAAAAATGCAAAACTGTTATGGCAGCCATTTATCTTCTTCCTCACCGGCTGTAACACAGAGGAATCTGGCAAGGACGAAAAGGTAGTCGGAAAGCCTGTTGAGGTATATCTGGGCCTGACGGTCGACATCCCTGAGCTCGCCGATGGCGATGACGCTGCGCTCGCAGCGGCGGCACACCGTGCGGGCCACATGGCACTCCGCAGCTTCGAAGGGACCGGCGGGAAGCAGGAAAGTTTTCTGCGGCGGCAGTTCGGCAGTCATCCTGTCGATCTCACCTTCGAGAAAGGCGACTTCGGCATCGTCGAGAGCCTTGAGCTTCGGGCAGAACTTCTCGGTGGCGAGGTGGGCTGAGACATTCATCAGGTTGACCTGGATGCGGCGCAGCGGGATGTCGGCAGACACCTTGCTGCGGAGTATGCCGAGGTGGCTTATGAGTTCGTCGATATCGCCGTATGCCATCACTCTGGCACTGGCCTTGCTGACCCTCGTGCCGTCTGCAAGACTGGTCGTCCCTTTGTCGCCGGTTTTAGTGTAGATACCCATTTTTCATTGATTTGTCTAAATGCTAAAATAACGATTTGTTCAGACATTTGAAATATAATTCGTAATATTGCATTACTATGGCTTACAAGAAAATCGAAGAATACGACCCGAAAGTGACTGAGGAGCTCGAAAAGCACTATGCCGAGATTCTCAGGCTGCTGGGAGAGGACCCCGGCCGCGAGGGCCTGCTGAAGACCCCCGGGAGGGTGGCCCGCTCTATGCAGTTCCTCACCAAGGGCTATGACGAAGATCCTGCAGAGATCCTGCGCTCCGCTCTTTTCAAGGAAGAGTACAAGCAGATGGTGGTTGTTAAGGATATCGAGCTATATTCGATATGCGAGCACCACATGCTGCCTTTCTACGGCAAGTGCCATGTGGCCTACATCCCCAACGGCTACATCACCGGCCTGAGCAAGGTGGCCCGCGTGGTCGAGACCTTCGCCCGCAGGCTGCAGGTACAGGAACGTCTTACCGTGCAGATCAGGGACTGCATACAGCAGACTCTGAACCCTCTGGGTGTGGCAGTCGTCATTGAGGCCGCCCACATGTGCATGCAGATACGTGGCGTCCAGAAGCAGCATTCTGTGACCACCACCTCTGCCTTCACTGGCATTTTCCTGAAATCTGAAAAGACCAGGGCAGAATTTCTGACCCTTATAGGTAAATAAAAGAATTATGAACATCATAATTGCAGGAGCTGGAGATGTGGGCTGCCATCTGGCGAAGATGCTGGCAAGCGAGAACCACAGTATGACTATTATCGACAGCGACCCCGACCGTCTGACAACTATCAGCGACGAGGCCGATGTGGTGACAGTCCTGGGTAATCCCACCTCGATTGAAACTCTTGAAAGGGCTGGCGCCAAAACCGCCGACCTTTTCGTATCGGTATTCCCTGACTCCGACCAGTATGTAAACATAGTCGCAGCGTTGCTGGCAAAGCAGATGGGCACGGCGAAAGTCACCGCCCGCATCAACAATGCCGAGTATCTCAGCCACGAGAACAAGCTTCTCTTCACCGAGCTCGGCATCGACCTGCTGTTCTATCCCGAGAGGATTGCCGCCCAGGAAATCCTCGAGCTTATCAAGCAGGCCGAGACTGCCGAATTCGCGGAGTTTGCGCACGGCAAACTGCAGCTCATCGTATTCAGGCTCGAAGAGTATGCTCCTCTGATAGATAAAACCATCCTGGAATATGTCACCGACAAGGATTATCCTCCTTTCAGGATAGTTGCCGTGTCGAGAGGCGACCAGACCTTGATCCCCAACGGAGAGACGCGTTTCCGCCTCCACGACCAGGTGTTCGTAGTCACGAAGAAAGAAAATGTGGACCTTGCCCGCGGTATCGCAGGTAAGGTGGATTTCCGCATCAAGCGCCTCGCAATCATGGGCGGCAGCCGTATCGCCGAGATGGTAGCTGAGAAGGCTGAGAAATTCACCGACGAGGTGATGATAATCGAGAGCGACAAGAACCGGTGCAAGGAGCTGTCGGCAAGGCTCAACAAGACTCTAGTAATCCACAACAACACGAGGTCCGGCAGTTTCTTCAGCGACGAAAACATACAGGACTACGACGCTTTCCTCGCCGTAACTCCGAATTCCGAAGCAAACATCCTCGCCTGCGCTTCAGCCAAGAGGCTGGGCGTCATGAAGACCATCGCCGAGGTAGAAAACCTTGAATATATCAGGCTCGCCGAGGAGATGGGAGTGGATGCCGTGGTCAACAAGAAACTCATCACTGCGGGACGCATATTCCGTTTCACTCTCAGCAACAAGGTCCGTACGATCAAGTGCCTTTCCGGCTCGAACGCCGAGATACTCGAGTATCTTGCCAACCCCGGCAGCCCCATCACAAAGAAACCTCTCAAGGATGTAGGCTTCCCCGAAGGTGCAATTATCGGCGGCATAATCCGCGG
>JAFYZI010000054.1 GCA_017548725.1 Bacteroidales bacterium | reverse complement strand
ACGTGGTGCCTTATGCCGCGCTCATCCAGTCCATCGACAGTGAGCATCTGCTCAAGGCTGTCAATGATTATGCGGCCAGGATAGGGAAGGTGCAGGACATATTGCTCGAGGTGTTCGTCGCCAGCGAGACCACAAAGCAGGGACTGTCTGAAGCTGAGGCTGTGGATCTGGCGGAGCGCATCCAGCAGTACCAGAACGTGCGTCTGCGCGGTGTGATGGCGATGGCCACCTTCACCGACGACATGGACCGGGTTCGCCGCGAGTTCAGCAACGCCGCCTCGATCGCAGCCAAAGTCGCAGCCGCGGCCGGCATCGAAAAGCCCGAAATCTCCATGGGAATGACCTCCGACTACGAAGTCGCCGTGCAATGCGGCTCCACGATGGTGCGCATCGGCACCGCGATATTCGGAGCGAGATAAAAAAAAGGCTCGGGATTTCCCGAGCCTTTTTTATTGTCTGTCCTGGACGGATTAACCGTTAACCTGAGCCATGTGGGCGATGAGGTCGAGGACTTTGTTAGAATAACCGATTTCGTTATCGTACCAAGAGATAACCTTCACGAATTTGTCGGTCAGGTAAACACCGGCGTTGGCGTCGAAGATAGAAGTGAGCTTGCAGCCGAGGAAGTCTGAAGAAACGACAGCGTCTTCAGTGTAACCGAGGATGCCTTTGAGTTCGCCTTCTGAAGCCTCTTTCATAGCTTTGCAGATATCTTCCTTGGTAGCGGGTTTCTCAAGGTTGGCAACGAGGTCCACAACTGATACGTCGAGGGTCGGAACGCGCATTGAGATACCGGTAAGCTTACCGTTGAGCTCAGGGATAACTTTACCTACAGCCTTAGCAGCACCGGTTGAAGACGGGATGATGTTGCCAGAAGCGGCACGGCCACCACGCCAGTCTTTCAGTGACGGACCGTCAACGGTCTTCTGAGTAGCGGTGGTTGAGTGAACGGTAGTCATAAGACCTTCCTTGATGCCGAACTTGTCGTTGAGAACCTTGGCGATCGGAGCAAGGCAGTTGGTGGTGCAAGAAGCGTTAGATACAAACTGGGTACCCTTTGCATAAGTCTTCTCGTTTACGCCGCATACGAACATCGGAGTGTCGTCCTTTGCGGGAGCTGACATTACAACATATTTGGCACCTGCATTGATGTGGGCCTGAGCTTTCTCCTTGGTGAGGAAGAGACCGGTAGACTCAACTACATATTCAGCACCTACTTTGTCCCACTGGAGCTCGTTGGGGTCCTTGCATGCAGTAACGCGGATAGCCTGACCGTTGACAATGAGCTTGCTGCCTTCCATGTCAACATCGATAGAACCTTCGAACTGGCCGTGCATTGTGTCATATTTGAGCATGTATGCCAAATAGTCAACAGGGCAAAGGTCATTGATTCCTACGATTTCAATGTCATTTCTTTCCTGGGCGGCACGGAAAACAAAACGTCCGATACGGCCGAATCCGTTGATACCAACTTTAATTTTTTTCATAACAGTTTGATTTGTTGTTTGTATAGAATTATTGGATTTCTTCAGTAAATCAAGGGGTTCGCAACTCTTTGGTTTTGAACCGTGCAAAGGTAAAAAAATAATTAATAATAAGTAACTTTGCGTCTGCAAGTTTTCAACAGAATGACTAGAGAGATATTATTGACAAACGACGACTCGTATACAGCGCCCGGACTGACCGTCATCGCCCAGTTCCTGAGACGTTACGGCAACGTGCTGTCAGTGGCCCCGAGATTCCACCAGTCTGCGAAATCCATGGCCCTGACGATGGAGGAGCCGCTGTATCTTACAAAATATGCAGAGTTTGAAGCTGAGGAAGACAAGGGCAGCCTGGAATGCTGGCACATGAACGGCACTCCGGCCGACTGCGCCAAGATGATGGCCAACATGTGCATCGAGAGAAAGATAGTCCCGGACCTTTTCGTGTCCGGAGTGAACCACGGCTCGAACGCATCCACCGCAGCCCTCTATTCAGGTACCCTCGGCGCCAACAAGGAAGGCTGCCTCTACGGCATCCCTTCGATAGGCCTTTCAATCGACACCCACGCCGAGGACTGCGACTTCTCCGGCGTGCTGCACTATGCCCCGAAGATCCTGGAGCAGATGTTCGAAGTTCCGCCCGTGCTCCAGACCTACCTCAACGTCAACTTCCCCAACCTGCCGGCAGACCAGATCAAAGGCATCCGCTTCGCCCACCAGGGCAACGGCCGCTGGGAGAAGGAGTTCGAAAAGAGCGTGAACGGCCGCGGCCGGGAGTTCTACTGGATGGTGGGGCAGTTCGTGGACTACGAGACGAAGACCACCGCCGGCGAGGCCGACCACATCCTGCTGTCGCAGGGCTATATCACTATAGTCCCCCACAAGCTCGACAACACCAACTACACTGAGAAGGAGAGGCTCTCCCGCCTCTGGAAACTATAGCCTTGAAATATTACATCATAGCCGGAGAAGCTTCGGGCGACCTGCATGGTGCCGAGCTGATGAAAGCCTTGCTGAAATGTGACAGCGAGGCCAGTTTCCGTATATGGGGCGGCGAGAAAATGGCGGCTGTCGGCGGGCAGCTGGTGAAAGACTACCGGCAGACCGCAGTGATGGGTTTTGTGGAGGTGCTCCGCAAGGCCGGGACCGTCCGCCGGAACCTCGACTTCTGCAAGAGCGACATCGAGGCATGGAAGCCTGACGTCGTCATCCTCATAGACTACCCCGGCTTCAACTTGCGCATCGCCGAGTTCGCCCACGGCAAGGGTTTCAAGGTATTCTACTATATCGCCCCCAAGGTGTGGGCGACCAGGGAGCGCCGCGTGCGCAAGCTGCGCAAGTATGTCGACCGCCTCTTCGTCATATTCCCCTTCGAACCGGAGTATTTCCGCAAACACGGCATAGAAGCTTTCTACGGTGGCAACCCCCTTGCAGAAATGATTGCAGCTGAAGATGAGACTGCCGATGATGCCACGGACTTCTATGAACGCAACGGTCTGCTCCGCAAGCCTTATGTGGCCTTGCTGCCCGGCAGCCGCAAGATGGAGGTCAGCCACACCATGCCGGTGTTCCACAAGGTCGAAAAGATGATGGCCGCAGCGATGCCCGACTGTCAGCTGGTCATAGCAGCCGCCGACTCCATCGACGATTCTGTATACGACTCATATCTTGAAGGTTCTTCCATCAAGGTGGTAAGAGGCCAGACGCACTCCGTGCTGAGGCATGCCGCCGCCGCAGTGGTGGATTCCGGCACGGCCAGTCTCGAGGCCGCCCTGCTCAAGGTGCCGCAGGTGGTGGTGTACCATATGAACCCCCTGTCTTTCTTTATGGTCAGGATACTGCTCAGGACCAATTATGTATCGCTGGCGAACATAATCCTGGACAAGCCGGTGTTCGACGAGCTCCTGCAGGAGAACTTCACTCCCCGCAAGGTGTACACCCGCATCGAAAGACTCCTCACCGACGAAGCCTGCCGCTCCGCAATGCTGCAGGATTACGACGCTCTGGCCGGGCTGCTCGAAGGCGAAGGATCCTGCGAGCGTACGGCCCGGGAAATGGTGTCGGCCCTGAAAGCATCTTTTGCGGAATAATTATTACATTTGTGTTTCCAGATTGTCAGCCATGAAACGTAAGAAGTCCAGAAGAACTATAAAGAGAAAAGTTCGCACGGGATTTACCATCCTGGGAACCATTCTGTTCTTTTCCAGCGTGATAGCCATCTTCGAGTTCGTGCGCATCAACCGCGCCAGCTCCGGAGTGATCAATGACAATATCCAGAGCATCAACGCCGAGCGTTCGCTCATGGAGTCCAGCGAGATGTACAACATGGAGCTCTTCGAGATGCTCGACAAGGACACTCCGCCCGCTGATTTCAGCACATCCATCCACGAGTCCTTCATCTCGACCCTGGAAGCTCTGCCCGACAATTTCACCACTGAAAAAGAGAACCGCTATGCGGATTCGGTAAGATATGCCTATTCGGCCTATATGCAGGTCGTGATGGAGGCTCCTGAGATCTGGGAGCAGGGCCAGGCCGCCCGCCATGAATGGTACTTCGGCCGTGCCCAGCAGTATTTCACATATCTGCGCGACTATATCAACGACCTGAACTCCATCACCAACGAGGCCCTGCAGGCCAACTCGGAGACCATGCAGGACACTTTCTTCCGCAGCATGATGCCTTCAGTGGCGGCTCTTGCAGTGGGCATTATCGTCATCCTGCTCTTCAACACCTACCTCAACTTCTATGTCTTCAAGCCCGTTTCGAAGATGGGCAAGGGAGTCAAGGACTTCGTGAGGTACGGCAAGGACTACACCGTCACCTTCGACAACAACGACGAGATTTCCGACCTGAACGATGCTCTGACAGACCTTATCGACGAGCACAAGACCCTGAAAAACAAGTAGAGATGAATATCAGAGCCATATCCAGGAATGTGGGTGTCGCACTGCTGTTCGTTGCGGCTTTCATGCTCTTGTCAGCAGTCGTGGCCGCCATCAATTCCTTCGACTCTTCGTTTTACCCTCTGCTGCTGAGCGGCATCCTGACGCTGTGCTGCGGCATATTCCCGCTGGTGTTCGTATCCCGCAAGCATGCCGAGATCAACACCCGTGAAGGCGTTGTGATCATCCTGCTGTCGTGGGTGCTGGCCTGCTTCGCCGGAATGATACCCTACGCCCTGTGGGGCGGCGAGTTCACCCTGGTCAACGCATGGTTTGAGAGCGTGTCCGGCATAACGACTTCAGGCGCCACGATTCTCACCGACATCGAGGCTCTGCCCAAAGGCCTGTTGTTCTGGAGGTCTTCGAGCCACTACATCGGCGGTTTGGGAGTTGTGCTCTTCATGGTGATGATACTTCCTTCCATCGGCTCGGTACGTCTGAAGATGAGCCGCATGGAGGTCTCCGACGTCACCAAGCCCGGTTTCAACTACGCCACGGACGAATTCAAGAAGATAGTCCTGTCAGTTTATATCGGCCTCACCCTGATCACTACGCTGCTTTACATTCTGGCCGGCATGAACCTCTTCGACGCCGTCAACCATGCGATGAGCACCGTAGCCACCGGCGGCTTCAGCACCAAGAACGCCTCGATCGCAGCTTTCGGCAGCCGCTGGATAGAGATCATCACAATAGTCTTCATGATATTGTCGTCGATGCACTTCGGCATGATATACATTTCTGTCACCAAGAGGAACTTCACCCTGCTGAAGCATCCTGTGACGAGGTTCTACCTGCTCTCGATAATCATTTCCGGAGTGGCCATCGCTGCATACCTTTTCTTCAGCCATACCTACACCAACCTCGGCGACGCGCTGATGGACAGCTTCTTCAACGTGGCCTCGCTGGCCACCTCCACCGGCTTTGCGGTCTGCGACACTTCGGTGTGGCCGCTGTTCTGCATCCTGATCCTGGTGTACCTGTCAGTCCAGTGCGGATGCTCCGGATCTACTTCCGCCGGTATGAAGGTCGACAGGGTGTGGATCCTTTTCAAGGCCATCCGCATACAGCTTCTGCGCACCCTGCACCCCAACGCCGTCATCCAGGTGAAATACGGCGACAATGACATAGTCGACAAGGAACTCATCACCTCCGTATCGCTGTTCGCGGTGCTCTATATATTCATAGCCTTCGTATGCTCCGTGATATATGCTGGGCTCGGCATGGACCTGACCGATTCCTTTACGGCTTCGATAGCTATGGTAGGCAACATCGGCCCGGCCTTCGGCTCTGTGGGCTCAGTGTCCAACTACGCCGCAGTTTCGGCCATTGCCAAGCTGGTGATGACAATAGAGATGATCATCGGCCGTCTCGGCCTGTTCTCAGTTCTCGCAGTATTCCTCATACACAGAAAAGGTGCATAATGGGAGTCGAGCATTTTTTCCGTCAGCTGATTGAACGCAACCTCCCGTTTGACCCCACAGAGGATCAGAGCCGCGCTGCTGCGGCCATGGCGGAGTTCGTCACTCTGCGGGACGACAGCGACATGATGGTCGTCGCGGGCTATGCCGGCACCGGCAAGACTTCGCTCATGGCGGCTTTCGTGAAGGCTCTCAAATCGATGGAATACAAGTTCGTGCTGCTGGCTCCCACCGGCCGCGCCGCCAAGGTGCTGTCGGGCTTCACAGGCGAGAAGGCCTTCACCATGCACAAGCATATCTACCGCCAGCAGTCCCTGGCTGCCGGCGGAAAGTTCACCCTCGACGTCAACAAGGCCTTCGACACGTATTACATCGTGGACGAGGCCTCTCTCATAACGATAGACAATGGCGGAGGCTCCATCTTCGGCTCCGGCGACCTGCTGGAGGACTTCGTGACTTATGTCCGCGGAGGCCGCGGCAACAACATAATATTCGTCGGGGACAGGGGCCAGCTGCCGCCGATAGGCATGGACGAGAGTCCGGCCCTCGACGTGGATTTCCTGCAGAGCACCTACGGCCCCGTCGTGGAAGCTTCTCCGTCGCAGGTGGTGCGGCAGGCCGGCGAATCGGGCATCCTGCACAATGCTACCCTGGTGCGGAAGCAGATAGAGCAGGGATTCGGAGGCGCAGTACCGATGGAGCTGGACGGCTTCGACGATATAGAAAGCATCACCGGCGGCGACCTCATCGAAAAGCTGTCCGATGCGATAGACCACTACGGACTGGACGAAGTGGTGGTGCTGTGCCGCTCCAACAAGAGGGCGAACCGCTACAACGCCGGCATCCGCTCCACGGTGCTCTACCGTGAGGAGCAGCTCAACCGCGGCGACAAGCTGATGGTGGTCAAGAACTGCTACCAGTTCCTCGAAAAGATCGACGACCCGTCTTTCTTCATAGCGAACGGCGACGTGGCGCAGCTGATGCGCATCTCGAAGCATGAGGAGCGCTACGGCCTGCACTTCGCCGAGGCTGTGCTTTGCTTCTCGGACTACAACGACCTCGAGATAACCGCCAAGATAATCCTGGACACTCTGACAAGCGAAAGCGCGGCGCTTACCGCAGAGCAGCAGAATGAGCTGTTCGAGGGGGTGCTGGCCGACTATGCCGACGTCAAGACAAAGAAGAAACGTTTCGAGGCTGTCCGGGAGGACCCTTATTTCAATGCGCTGCAGATCAAATACGCCTCTGCAGTCACCTGCCACAAATCGCAGGGCGGCCAGTGGAAGTGCGTCTTCATAGACAACCCTTTCTGGAGGGACGACATAGAGCTGGAAGACCTCAAATGGCTGTACACGGCCGTCACGAGGGCTACCGAGAAAGTCTATCTTGTTAACTTTAAGCAAAATTTCATCAAGTCATGAGAAAAACCATAGCTGCAATAATGATCCTGGCAGGACTGCTTTCTGCCTTTGAGACGCAGGCCCAGCAGAAGACCCGCCTGACCGACGAACAGATAGCCAACCGCATCCCGGCCGGCATCATGAGGGCCCGCCCGGCGACATCAGTGACTGCCGGCGCCGCCGCTCCCCAGATGCCCCAGCTGGTGGAGGGCTGGGTGAATCCCACATACTCCCCAGACTACTCCAAGATCGCATATACTCTCGGCAACAACCTCTATTCGATCGATGTGAACACCCGCGAGATAGTGCAGCACACCAGCGACGGT
>JAFYZI010000053.1 GCA_017548725.1 Bacteroidales bacterium | reverse complement strand
CGGCTTCCTTGGCCTCGTGGAACCGGCGGATGAGGGCCGGCAGCACGTGGCTGTGCTCGGGATGGTAGTTGTCGTTGGGACCGTAAAGGTTTGTGGGCATGACAGAGATGAAATCGGTGCCGTATTGGCGGTTCAGGAATTCGCAGTATTTGAGGCCGCTGATCTTGGCGAGGGCGTATGCCTCGTTGGTTTTTTCGAGCGGCCCGGAGAGCAGGCAGCTTTCGGGCATGGGCTGGGGCGCCATGCGGGGATAGATGCAGCTGCTGCCGAGGAATTCCAGTTTCTTGCAGCCATTCTTCCAGGCGGCGTGGATGACGTTCATCTCCAGGATCATGTTGTCGTACATGAAGTCGGCCAGGGCGTTCTGGTTGGCCACAATGCCGCCAACCTTGGCCGCCGCGAGGAATACGTATTCGGGTCTTTCGGCTGCGAAGAAGCTTTCGACCGCCTCCTGCCGGGTAAGGTCGAGCTCCGCGTGGGTGCGGGTCACGATGTTGGTGTAGCCCTGCTTCTGCAGTTCGCGCACTATGGCGCTGCCCACCATCCCGCGGTGCCCCGCAACGTATATTTTGCTGTCTTTATTCATCACGGTACAATTTACGCACTTTTTTCATATCGTGCGCCACCATGATCCGGACAAGTTCTTCGAAAGATGTCTGGTTGGGGTTCCAGCCCAGCTGGGCTTTTGCCTTGGAAGGGTCGCCCAGAAGCTGGTCCACTTCCGCCGGGCGGAAGTAGTTGGGGTCGACTTCCACCAGCACGCGGCCGGTGGCGGTGTCGATGCCTTTCTCGTCGGCCCCCTCGCCTTCCCAGCGGAGTTCTATTCCGGCCTCCTTGAAGGCCAGGGTGCAGAACTCGCGCACGGTGTGGCTCTGGCCCGTGGCAATCACGAAATCTTCCGGCTTATCCTGCTGGAGTATCAGCCACATGCACTCTACATAGTCTTTTGCATAGCCCCAGTCGCGCTTGGCGTTGAGGTTGCCGAGGTAGAGTTTGTCTTGGTATCCCTGGGCGATGCGGGCGGCTGCGAGAGTGATCTTGCGGGTTACGAAGGTCTCGCCCCTTCGCTCGCTTTCGTGGTTGAAGAGTATGCCGTTGCAGCAGTACATGCCGTAGCTTTCGCGGTAGTTCTTCATTATCCAGAAGCCGTAGAGCTTGGCGACTCCGTAGGGGCTGCGGGGGTAGAAGGGCGTGCTCTCTTTCTGGGGTATCTCCTGCACCTTTCCGAAGAGTTCGGATGTGGATGCCTGGTAGATGCGACACTTATGCTCGAGGCCGACGATGCGCACGGCCTCCAGCAGGCGCAGCACTCCCATCGCATCGGCATCTGCCGTGAACTCGGGCACGTCGAAACTTACCTTCACGTGGCTCTGGGCCGCGAGGTTGTAGATTTCGTCGGGCTTTACCTTGCTGATGATGCGGATGAGCGAGCTGCTGTCGGTCATATCTCCCCAGTGGAGGTTGACTAGGCGCTTCTTCTTCATATCCCGCACCCATTCGTCGAGGTAGAGATGCTCTATGCGCCCCGTGTTGAACGAGGAGCTGCGGCGAAGGATACCGTGGACTTCGTATCCTTTTTCGATCAGGAACTCGGCCAGGAAGCTTCCGTCCTGGCCGGTGATTCCCGTTATAAGGGCTGTTTTCATTCAGCTATGCAGATTTCGACGCGGCGGTTCCTGGCGCGGCCTTCCTTGCTGCTGTTGCTGTGGGCGGGGCGGGTTTCGCCGAAGCCTTCGAACACGAAGGAAGATGTGCTGATGCCTTTGCCGATCAGGTAATCGAGCACGGCGACCGCACGGTGGCCGGACAGGGTGCTGTTCCAACCTTCAGTGCCGGTGCTGTCGGTGTGGCCGTAGATGTAGGCCTTGGCTCCGGGGTGCTTCTTCATAAATGCCGCTACCTTGTCGAGGGTCTTGGCGGCCTTGGCGTCGATGGTGTAGATGTTGGTGTCGAAATAGACTACTTCGCGCATCAGTTCTACCGGCTTCGCGGGCTCTGCAGCAGGCACTGTTGCGGGCTCAGCGGCGGGCTGTACGGCGGGTTGAGTCGTGGGCTGTACTGCGGGTTGTGCGGTGCTTTCCGCGGGCTTTTCAGCTGCGGCCTTTTCCGCTGCTTCTGCTGCCGCCTTCTCCGCTGCGTCTGCCGCGGCCTCGGCCTCGGCCTTCTCGGCGGCTGCTTTAGCTGCCGCAGCTTCGGCCTCCTGCCTTGCCATTGCAGCCCTTGCCGTAGCAAGAGCCGCCGCTGCCGCTGCAGCCTTCTCCGCGTGCCTTGCCTGGCGTGCCGCCTTATGGGCCGGATCTTCGCCTTCGAGGGTGAGCCTGAGGCCCATGGTGGCGCTCAGATTCGCACCCAGACCGGCCCCTATGCCGCTGAAGGCGTTGGAGTTCAGGAAGGTGAGCTTGCCGTCGGGGATTATGTACAGCTGCTTGAAAAGGCGTATGGGCAGCATTACTCCCACGCCGGCAGCGGGTGATCCCTTATCTATGTGTGCGTAACCTGCGTGCAGGTAGGGCACGAAGGCATCCGCCAGACGGGCCATCAGGTCGGCGTGGAAATAAGAGAAGTTAGTCTTGTTGTAGTCGGTGTACTGGTTGGATATCTTGAGCCCCTGGTAGCCGGCGCGGAATCCTCCGACCTTGCCCCAGAAGCGGCCCAGATACACGTCCACCGCATCCCCGCCGCCGATGTGGGACTGCACGCGGGACACGTATTTCTGGCCGTCTATGCCAACGTTGATGCCTATTCCGGCACCGATGTACCAGTGTTTGTCGATGTTCTGGGATTGTGCGGCGGCACTGGCCGAGGCGAGCGCGGCCGTCAGGATGATTAGGGCGAATTTTTTCATTTCCTGTATGGATTAAAAGTGGAAGATGAGTCCGAAGGATGCGAGGCCGCGGAGGTCGTAGGGGAAACCGGCCGAGCCGTACACCTGGTCGTGGTCGCCCTTGTAGGGCTCCAGGCCGTTGTAGTTATCCTCGTAGGCCTCTCCGCAGAAGTCGAGGTATGCGCCGAAGCGGCTGCTGAAGTCGTACTGGAAGAGCAGGCCTACGCGTGCGCCGTATGCGGTGTTCTTGTGGCTGACCCTCTGCCAGGGGTGTC
This sequence comes from Bacteroidales bacterium, assembly GCA_017548725.1. Classification (GTDB taxonomy): domain Bacteria; phylum Bacteroidota; class Bacteroidia; order Bacteroidales; family UBA932; genus Equibacterium. The sequence continues at coordinate 1,296 of JAFYZI010000053.1, read as the reverse complement.
CGGATTCGGTGAAATTGAAGGTGTGGCCGACTCCGATTCCTATGTAGAATACGGATGAGAACTCTTTCCATTCGTTGGAAAGGTTCACGAGCCCGTCCAGGAAGATGTTTACTCCGTCGAATTTGTAGGGATAGTAATTATCGGCATCCTTGGTCTGATCGACGTTGCAGCCGCCTGCGTTCCGGCCGTAGGAGCCGGAAAGGCGTGTCCCGAAGCGGCCGTTGAAGTAGTAGCTGAAGGCGAGCCCGGCCTGTTTGGTGATGAGGTCGGAGGCGTGGCCGCCGTCGACATAGGTGAAGGAGTTTTCATTTACCGAAAGCATCGGGCCTCCCTGGAGCGATATGCTGAAGGGGTGCTCGGGTTTGCTTTTCGATTGTGCCGCCACCGAAGCTATAGGCAACAGCAGAGCGGCCAGAAAAGAAACTAATCTGAGCATGTTTTGAAGTTATTTTGATAAGTCTTGGAGATACGCATACTGCGGCGCCTGCACAGTGGACCGGGGCGCGGAAAGCGTAATTATGATGAAACGGAAAAACCCATTCCAAACGCAAATGTAAGCCGTTTTTTTGGCAAAAACAACAAAAAATGGGGTAAAAAAGAACAAAAAACTTGTGAAATGCATATATTTGCAGTCGGAAACGTTCTTTGAAATCAGCGTCATTCCATTGAGAAGACTTGTCTGGTAGCACAGATGGCAGATCTGCCCTCCTCCCGGGTGAGCACGTTGATTTTTTATATTGTACCCACCTGAACCCACCTCTCATTCTTATCGATTAACCGGCACTGTTTCAAAAGGTACTGTATCCTGTCTTTGGCCTGTTTTAGGTTGTTGTGGCCATGGCAGATGTAGCGTAACTAAAACTTAATTGTTAGTGGTTATAATTGTTGTTGGTTTTTGCGGAGTTTTGTGTCAATAACTCCGCCGAATAATGATTCGGCACACAAATCAATCAGAAAAACTGTGTGAGAGAGCAGGTTTCCTGATGCTTCAAGACACATTGCTGTCAGGAGTTGCGTCGCTGCTTTCTGTCCTGTTGGTCCGTTGGCTGTCCGATCCTATATCGGGCTTCACGTTCCTGGTTCTCACCTGGACTGCCATCGCCATTGCTGCCACCGTCGCGGGAGTGCTCGTGAGCGGTAGCCATAAGGTGATGCGCCGCTGGGCGACACTCTCCTCTTCCCGGAGAGTTCTCGGAGCTGTTTTCTTCAAAGAAATCGTCCTTATCCTGGTGCTTGCGGCCGGTCTGGTCCGCCTGCCTTCACCCGCCCTGGCCGTGCTGGCCATCCTTTCCGATG
>JAFYZI010000052.1 GCA_017548725.1 Bacteroidales bacterium | reverse complement strand
TGGCGCGCTCGGCGTCGGCAGCCAGCTGTTCGCGGGCGGAACAATACTGGCACCACATCTCGTAGGTCGCCTTGTCGGGCATCTTGTCTACCTTGCGGCCGGCGTTGAATGCGGCCAGGTATTCGGTGAGCAGGCGGTGCACCATCATATCGGGGTAGCGGCGGATAGGGCTGGTGAAGTGGGTGTAGAAGGGAAACGCCAGTCCGTAGTGCCCCACGTTGTCGGTAGAGTAGCAGGCACGGGCCATCGCCCTTAGTGCCAGCATCTCTATGGCATTCTCTGCGGCCGAACCCTTGACATCCTTGAGCAGGGCGTTCAGGCTCTTGGTGGCCGCCTTGGCCGTCTCGGTGGGACCCATCTTGAAACCGAAGTTGCCCGCAAACGAGCGCAGGCTGCCCAGTTTGTCGGCGTTGGGCGCTTCGTGGATACGATAGACCATCGTAGGGTCCTTGTACCCCGTCTTCTTGGCCACGAACTCAGCCACGCTGCGGTTGGCCAGCAGCATAAACTCCTCTATCAGGAAGTTGCTCTCCTTGCTGACCTTCTGATAGACATTCACCGGATGGCCGGCATCGTCTATCTCCACCTTCATCTCCGGCCTCTCGAAATTCACCGCTCCATGGTCGAAACGGGCCTTGCGGAGGATCGTGGCCAGGTCGTTCAGCTTGCCGATCTCGGCGGCCAACGGCCCTTCGTGCGTCTCGATAATCTGCTGGGCCTGCTCGTAGTCGAAGCGGTAGTCGGAATTGATGACGGTGCGGCCGTACCACTCGCTGAGCACCCGGGCCTGGCTGTCCAGCTCGAAGATGGCGGCGTAGCAGAGCTTGTCCTCGTGCGGACGCAGCGAGCAGAGCTTGTTGGAAAGGTTCTCCGGCAGCATCGGCACCGTGCGGTCCACCAGATACACCGAAGTGGCGCGGTTGTAAGCCTCCTTGTCGACGATGTCCCCCGGCTTCACGTAGAACGTCACGTCAGCGATGTGGATGCCCACCTCGAAGCGGTTCTCGTCCAGCTGGATGAAGGATATTGCGTCGTCGAAGTCCTTGGCGTCGGAAGGGTCGATGGTGAATGTGGTGACCTTGCGGTAGTCCTTGCGCCGCTCTATCTCGGCCTTGGTGATCTTGTCGGATATCTTGTCGGCGGCCTGGCTGACCTCCGGCTCGAAGCGGTACGGCAGCTCGAACTCGGCCAGGATGGCGTGCATCTCGGTGTCGTTCTTGCCGGATTCGCCCAGCACATCCACAATCTTGCCCACCGGCTCCATGCTCTTGCGGGGCCAGTCCGTCACCACTACCGCCACCTTCACCCCGTTGGCCGCCTTGATGCCGCCGATCTCCGGAAGGTCCTTCGGGCTCTCGATGGGGATGCGGATGTCGTAGGGCATGCGGGCGCTCTCGATGATGGCCCAGGCCTGGTTGCCGCGCACTGTGAGGATGCCGATGTGGGGCCGCTTGCTGCGCTCGATAATCTTCAGCACTTCGCCCTCACGGCGGTGCTTCTCCCCTCCTTTCTTTGTCACCAGCACCTTCACCCGGTCGCCGTTCAGCGCGCCGCGGAGCTTGTTCTGAGTGACGAAAATGTCGTTGTCGTCGCCCTCCACCACCACAAATCCGAAGCCGTCGCGGGCCAGACTGACCACGCCCTCCAGCTCCTCCTGGCTCTTGCTGCGGCGCCCCTTGATGCTCAGCCTCGGGGCCTCGAACTTCTTTTTCCGTTGTTCTTTCTTCTGTTTGTGGAGATTCACTTTTTTCGACATACTCACTATTGTTGGGGATGAAAACTTTTACTATTTTTTCCGTAAATTTGCATCCAGTTACGTATAGACAAATATAGCTGAAAAAATGGACAAAAAAGTATTGTTAATGATTCTTGACGGCTGGGGCGAAGGCAAGCACGACAGCAGCAACGCCATCTACACCCAGGGTCAACCACATATCGACGCCCTCAGGGCAAAATATCCCTTCTCTCACCTGATGGCCTGCGGCGAGGACGTAGGTCTGCCGGACGGCCAGATGGGCAACTCAGAGGTGGGCCATCTCAACATCGGCGGCGGCCGCATCGTCTATCAGGACCTGGTGAAGATCAACCGCGCCTGCGCTGCCCACAAGCTTCTGGAGAACAAAGAGATTGCTGCGGTCTACGACTATGTGAAGAAGACCGGCAAGCAGCTGCACTTCCTCGGCCTGTGCTCGCACGGCGGTGTGCACAGCTCTCTGAACCACCTGTTCGAGTTCCTCGCCGTGGCTAAGCAGGAAGGCCTGGACAAAGTGTATGTGCACTGCTTCATGGACGGCCGCGACTGCGACCCGCGCAGCGGACTGGGTTTCGTGGAGGAGCTGGAGGCCCGCATGGCTGCCACCACCGGCAAGGTGGCTTCGGTTGTCGGCCGCTACTACGCGATGGACCGCGACAAACGCTGGGAGCGCGTGAAGCTGGGGTACGACCTGCTGGTGAACGGCGAAGGCAAGAAGGCCACTTCGGCCACTGCCGCCATCCAGGAGTCTTACGACGAAGGCGTCACCGACGAATTCATCAAGCCTATCTGCATTGTAGGCGCTGACGGCGCTCCGGTCGCCACCATCCAGGAGGGCGACGCCGTTATATTCTACAATTTCCGCAACGAC
>JAFYZI010000051.1 GCA_017548725.1 Bacteroidales bacterium | reverse complement strand
GCCTGCCGGACTTCGTGAAGGAAGCAGCAGCTGCAGAAGCTGCCTCCCGCGGCAAGGAAGGCTGGGTATTCACCCTCGACCGCCCTTCATTCATGCCGTTCATGCAGTATAGCACCCGAAGGGATCTGCGCCAGAAACTTTGGATGGCGTACAACTCCCGCTGCATAGCCGACGACTTCGACAACGACGCCAACGTCCATCAGATTGTGGACCTGCACACCCGCAGCGCAAAGATGCTGGGGTACGGCACTTATGCTGACTATGCCACCGAAGACCGCATGGCCAAGACCAAGGAGACCGTGAATGCCTTCGTCGCCGACATGATGGCCAGATGCCTGCCTTTCGCACGCAAGGATGTAGCTGACCTGCAGGCCTATGCCCAAGCCAACGGGTTCGAAGGCCAGCTGATGCCGTGGGATTTCAGCTTCTGGAGCGAGAAGCTGCGCACAGAGAAATACGCAGTGAACGATGAACTGCTCAAGCCATTCTGTCAGCTTGAAGCTGTCCGCGACGCCATCTTCGGCCTGGCCGGGACACTCTATGGCCTTTCATTCGTCCGCAGGGAGGACATCCCGGTATATCATCAGGACGTGCAGGTGTACGAGGTGAAGGACGGTGAGCGCTTCATGGGCCTGCTATACATGGATTTCTTCCCACGCGAAAGCAAGCGAGGCGGAGCCTGGATGACTTCTTTCCGCGACCTGAGCATCCGGGACGGAATCGAGACCAGACCTCTTATACAGCTGGTCACCAATTTCTCAAAACCCACCGGAGAGACACCGTCGCTGCTGACCCACGACGAGGTAACCACATTCCTGCATGAATTCGGACACTGCCTGCACGGCCTGCTGGCCGAGGGTTCATACGCATCCCTTACCGGCACTGCGGTAGCAAGAGACTTCGTGGAGCTGCCCTCGCAGTTCATGGAGAACTGGGCTTTCGAACCGGAGTGGCTCAACACATTCGCAAAGCACTACAAGACCGGCGAGGCAATCCCGCAGGATTTGATCGACAAACTTGTCGCTGCCAAGAATTTCCAGGCCGGATATGCTTTCGTGCGCCAGCTACAGTTCTGCACTCTCGACATGGCTTGGTACACTTCAACCAGCGTTCCTGAAGGCAGAGCCATCGATTTTGAGCACAAAGTACTCGCTCCGACCGCAGTCATGCCCGTCATTGAAGGCACCGCGATTTCACCCCAGTTCAACCATATTTTCTCAGGAGGATATTCTGCCGGCTATTATTCATACAAATGGGCAGAAGTGCTCGAAGCCGACGCTTTCTCTATCTTCAAGGAGAAAGGCATCTTCAACAAGGAAGTCGCCGCATCCTTCCGGGAAAACATCCTGTCGAAAGGCAATCTCGAGGATGCCGACGTGCTCTACCGCAATTTCGCAGGCCGTGACCCCCGTCCGGAAGCCCTGCTTGAGCAGAACGGTCTGACCGAAGGGACAAAATAATTTTGTGTATTACACTTTTTTACCTACTTTTGTCGTCCGCTTCAGCGCAAAATATGATGGCGGGATAGCTCAGCTGGTTAGAGCGCATGATTCATAATCATGAGGTCCCCAGTTCAATCCTGGGTCCCGCTACAAAAAAACAACCGGTACGAAAGTATCGGTTGTTTTTTCATTATAGCAGGTGGCTGTTATTTGTCGGCAGTGCCTTTGATGGGCTTGATGCGGCCGTCGGCGTCGTATTCCAGCTCGACCACCTTGAGGCTGCGGAGCCATGTGATGTCGTTGCTGGGCACGCAGTCGTGGTGGAAGAGATACCATTTGCCCTTGTACTCGACGATGCAGTGGTGGGTGGTCCATCCGACAACCGGAGTGAGGATCACGCCCTGATAAGTGAACGGGCCGTAAGGGTTGTCACCGATGGCGTAGCAGATATAATGAGTGTCGCCAGTCGAGTATGAGTAATAATATTTCCCATTGTATTTATGTACCCATGAAGCCTCGAAGAAGCGGTGCGGATCGCCGTGCTTCAGCGGCTTGCCGTCAGCGTCTACTATAAGGACGTCACGCGGAGCCTCGGCGAACTGCAGCATATCGTCTGACAACTTTGCAACCTTGGGGCAGAGAGCCGGCTCGTCCTCGGCCGGAAGCTCTATCTTCTCCTGGGCGTCGTTGTTGCGGTAGCGCTGGAGCTGGCCGCCCCAGATGCCTCCGAAATAGAAATAGTACTCGCCGTTGTCTTCGAGGACGCAGCAGTCGATGCTGTATGAGCCCCTTATCGGGTCCGGCTGAGGGATGAACGGACCTTCAGGACGGTCGGCAACAGCCACGCCGAAACGGAAGATGTGGGTAAAGTCCTTTGCGGGGAAGTACATGTAGTATTTATCTCCCTTTTTGGCAACGTCACAGTCCCAGAGGTGGCATTTAGCCCAGGGAACATCCTCGAGCCTGAGGATCACGCCGTGGTCCTTGAACTCGCCGTTCTCGACATCGTCAGTGCTGAGAACGTGATAATCTTTCATGTTGAAGTGGTTGCCAAGGTCGTCCTCGGGCACGCCTGAATCCCAGTCGTGTGAAGGATAGACGTAGAGACGGCCGTTGAAAACATGCACAGAAGGGTCTGCCATGTAATCAGAAGGGAAAATGTATTTCGGAGTTTTCATGATGGAGTTATTAATATGCGGTATTAATGTAACTCCAAATATAATAAAAAGACCGCAATAATAAAACCGCCTAAAGCTTCGCGGAAAGATCGCGATATACCTTCCGGGAAACGGGTATCACTATGTCGCCGGCATCGAGCTCCGCACTGATCAAGTCATTAGGATCCTTGCGCAGGGCTGTTATGTGCGCCAGATTGACGTAATACGACCTCTGGCAGCGGAACAAATTGTGCGGCTCTACCAGCGGCGCTATGGCATTCATGGTGTTGCGGAGCTGATAGTCCTTTACCTTGTCGTTGTCGAGATAATGGATAACGACATAATTGTCCTTGGCCTCTATGTAAAGAATCGAACTGCTGTCCACTACCGCCTTAACCTGACGGGATGTGTCGCTGAAGCGGATAAGTCTGCTCTGCCCGGAGAAGCCCTCTTCCCTGCGGGCGACAAGGGCGCACACTATGGTTATGCAGAAATAGGGGAACAGCATGACCAGGAAAGAATACTGGGTGCAGATGCCCACATATTCGAAATAGTTACGCCCGTCGTGGCGCATGAGGTACAGGTAAAGAGCAAGAAAGTAGGTCATTACGACTATTTCGATGAAGCAGAAACCCACATATTCCCACCATGTATGCTTGACATAGTTGTAAAGCAGATAATAAATCAGCCTGGTAACAATATTGGTTACCAGCACTATGCACATCATGATGGCTGTGTTGAAAAAGAACAGCGAACGGCCCATGTCGAGGAGTTCCGCACTGCCGAAAGGCCTGTAAACCACTATGAAAGTGAAGAAAAACCCGGCAGGGAAAAGCATGTACCAGAGCTGCGTGGTGAACTTCCCGAACAGGTCCGGAAGCTTCGTAGAGTTAGTGGCGAGTTGCTTTGTTGTGCTCATTTCGTCCCATTTGTCTGCATTTCGCCCCAAATATAGCAATTTAATCATTGTTATATGCATTTCTACCAAAACATGTCGCCCCAGAAGCGAGCATGGCTTAATTTTGCGCCAATTATGAAAATTCTGGCCATAGCGCTTCTTACTCTGAATTTCACCAGTGCGGACAATCTGTTCTCGCACAAGGCCGACTACAAGGCGTGTCTCGCAGAATTGCAGACTATGCTGCCGGCAGCTTCTGACAATAATGAGAAGGCAGAAGTGTGCTGGAGGCTGGCGCGGGTATATCTTCTGCTGGGAGACGCAGCAAGCGACAAGGAGACAAAACGAAGCCTCTATGCTGAAGGCATGGCCGCAGCGAATGAAGGCATAGCCGCAAATCCTTCCAGCTATCAATGTTATATGTGGCGCAGCGCCAACCGAGGCCGTGACTGCCAGATGCGGCCGCTCCCCCAGCAGGCAGCTGCCTCCAGCCAGATACTATCCGATCTGGAGCAGATTCTGGACCGATTAGGTAAAACCGCTTACTCCGAGGCATGGGAAGCCTTATCCCAATTATATATAGCACATCCGTTGAAGTCAGACGATGCCGGAATAAGCTATGCCTACAGAGCGGCTCTCACCATCCCGAAGGATGAGATTAGGATTTCGACACTGATGTGGCTGGCGACTGTCCTGTATGACAGGGACGACGATGCAGACGACCGCGCCAAGACGATAAAGGCGAATCGAGAGAAATTCGCAGCCTCAGCCAAGTCCAATACAGCCAAGTATGCATATTATGAAGGAAACGCCACACTTCCGTGGCTGACATCTTCTTCAGCACAGCTTTCCGACAGGGAAGAAGCCAGGGCGATCCTTCGATATGCCGAGTCAAAATACAACGCCAAGGCCGACAAGACTCCCGTCGACAGGCAAGATTACACTGAACTTATCAAACTCAAGAACAAATGGAATTGAAACTCAACTATTCTCAGGACATAGTTACCCTTCAGACAAAATATTCGCTTTTCAAGCGTGTTTTAAATATCGTATTCTCACTTACTATAGACAGCGGTTTCGACAAAGAGCTCATGAAGCGCGCCATCAACCTGATGATCGAGCGTAACGACTGTCTGCGCATCCGCTTCTTCAAGAAAGGCAAGGAGACCTTGCAGACTATCGACGCAGAGCGCAAGATAAACGATATCCCTGTGGTCAAGTTCGATAGCGCCAGCTCCATGGAATCCTACATCAACCGCTTCCGCAAGAAACCGACTGACGCTTTCAAGGGCAATGTCCTCGAACCTGTCTATGCTACTGACCCCTCAGGAGCAGAAATGATTCTGTTCAAGATCAGCCACCTGGTGGCGGACACCTATGGCATCGGCGTTCTTGTCAACGATCTGATGGGAATTTACAACGCTCTCAAAAACGGGACGGAACTCCCGGCAGCTCCCGGCAGCTTTGAGGCCGTACTGAGGAAAGACAATGAATACCGCGCCGACGAGGCTGCTACAAAAAAAGACTTTGACTTTTTCAAAGATTACTACGAGAACCGCCATCCGAAGAATCCGGTATATTGCGGAATTCACGGCGATGCAAGCGACCGCTGGCTCAAATACAAAAAGAAAGGGAACATCTCCCTGCCATATCTGTTCGTACACTGTGACACCCGCGGATATCGCTTCATTATCCCGTCAGCGATAACCCTGCAGGCACAGAAGTGGTGCGAGGAAAACTCCATAACCATGACCTCGTTCTTTTTCTATACTTGCGCTATCGCAGCATCCCTGCGCAACCACCGTGCTCCCCACCAGATTCCGCTTGAGCTTCTCAACTGCCGCGGCACACTCGCAGACCGCCGTGCCGCCGGCACCAAAGTCCAGAGCCTCGCCGTATATACCACCGTCGATTACGAACGCTCATTCAACGATAACATCGCACCCTTCTTCGAAGAGCAGAGCGAACTCTACAGGCACACCCGCCTGTCTTATCTTCAGATAGAAGAATTCCAGCACAAGCTCTGGAAATACTCTATGCTGAGCCAGCTCACCAATTTTGCATTCTCGTTCATACCTATGGCTACGCCCGAGGGAGTCAGCCTCCAGGTCTACAGCAACGGCAAGGGAGCGCTCGTTACGTACATGGCTCTCATGCACGATGTGAACAGCAATGAGATATATGTCAATTACGACGTCCAGACCCGTATGGTAACTCCGGAGCAGCTGATCGAGTTCCAGAACTGTTATATCCACGTCATCGAAGCCGTGCTGGCAAATCCGACCTGCAAACTTTCTGATATCCTATGAAAAAACTGCGTTCAGAACGCGAAATACAAGCCAAGACGCTTCTCCGGGACGGAGACTACCGCAGCATCCGGGACATGCTGGGGCGCATAAATGCCTTCATCCCCGAAAAGCCCATCCTTGCCGAGCTCGATAAAGACAAGAATATCATATATCATAACAGTCATGAACTGTATGAGGAAGTGATGAACCTCGGAGACGGGCTGCTCGACGCCGGGCTTGCGGGTGCTCACATAGCTGTAGTTTCTGACAACTGCGTGCGCTATGTCATTGCCGACATCACGATATCTTCCGGAGTGGGAATCATCACTCCTATCGACGTCAACGCTCCGCAGGACCTTCTGGAGACGCTTCTTGAGAAATGTGATGCAGATGCAGTGCTCTGCGGCGCAGGCCATCTCGACCGTCTGGTGAAGGCCCGCAGCGCGTGCGAAAGACTTAAGACCATAATAACGATAGACCGCAAGGTCGAGGGTTATCCCTGTTACGAGGAACTCGTGGCAGCAGGAGCCGCCCTCAAGGATAAAAGCGTTTACCGCAACATTGACCTCGATCTTGACGCTCCGGCCAAAATACTGTTTACAAGCGGCACCACCGGAGCCAACAAGGCTGTCGTGCTGACAAATGCCAACCTGACTGCTAACATGCTGAACTGCATGGACGTCATCCATACTGTCGGCGAACAGACTTCCATGAGTGTCCTTCCGATGCACCATGCAACAGAGATCAACACTCACATCATGGCGCGTATCGGCAGCGGCCGTCTGACATACATCAACGACAACATGCGCAACATGATGGCCAACATCAAGATATTCAAGCCGGATATCGTGACTGTCGTACCGATGATTGCAACTGCTTTCTACAAGAACATCTGGGCTGCCGCAAAAAAGGCGGAGAAGGATGAGAAGCTCCGCAAGGGCATCAAGCTCTGCAATCTGCTCCGCAAATTCGGTATCGACAAGACTCACGACCTGTTCAAGGATGTATATGAGCCGTTCGGAGGCAGGCTGGTGATGCTGGTGTGCGGAGGCTCGATGCTCAACCCAGTTGTCATCAAAGGCATGAACGACCTCGGAATAGGCATCCAGAACGGCTATGGCATCACCGAGTGCGGCCCGCTGATCTCCATGAATTCAGACACTCTGTCGGAACATCTGAGCGTCGGCCGTCCGTGCTACGGAATTGAAGCAAAGCTGGTGAATGTCGATGAAAGCGGCGTCGGCGAATTGTGCGTAAGAGGAAAGAGCGTTTCGAAAGGTTATTACAAAGATCCTGAGGCCACTGCAGCCGTTTTCAGCAAGGACGGATTCTTCAACACCGGCGACAGCGCCCGCATCGACAACAAAGGACGCATCTTCCTGATGGGCCGCAAGAAGAACACTATCGTCCTTCAGAACGGCAAAAATGTCTGCCCTGAAGAAGTGGAGAATGTGATAGAGAAGAACCTCGGATATGCTGACGACATTGTAGTATATCAGTGCGTATATAATTCGGGACACGCACAGCGCGAGGTGCTTTGCGCCGGCATCTACATAAGTGATGCAGAGTGCCGTGCGAACCGTTCTGCAATCAAGGCCGATATGGAAAAGGTCAATGCAGAACTGCCCGATTACAAGAGAATAGAATATGTTGAACTGCCCGAAACCGGATACGAGAAGACTTCCACCAGGAAGATCAAGCGCACCCAGCTGCCTTCTGTATGCTCCGGAAACGGCCTGAACCTGATATAAAATGGATACTAAATCACAAGTGCTGGATATAGTACAGGATTACGTAGACTTCCCCGTAGAAGAGATTGAGCCTGACAAGTCTTTCAAGGCGACTGTCGGCATGGATTCTTTCATCATGATCGAGATGGTCAGCAGCATTGAAGACCGCTTCGGCATATCCATTCCTAACGGCGACCTGAAGAACTTCAACACACTTAACGACATCATTTCATATATAGACTATCGCAAGTCTGCATAGAAATCTGTAATTTTGAAGAAAACCACATCTAAAATGGCTTCTTCAAAATCAGCCTGTGAAAGGCGCCCAAGGACCATCTACGTTGACATCAACGCCCAGGCAGGGGGAGACGGGTCCAAGAATCATCCTTTCCTGCATATCAATGATGCTGCAAAAGTCGCTCTTGCAGGCGACGAAGTACTGGTTGCTCCGGGCCTGTACAGGGAGTATGTCGACCCTTTGAACGCCGGAACGGAGGATGCCCGCATAACCTACCGCAGCGCCGAGCCTCTCGGAGCAGTAATTACCGGCGCGGAGCCTGTCAAGAATTGGGAACAATTCAAGGACAAAGTATGGGTATGCCGCATCGACAACAAGATATTCGGAGATTACAATCCCTACACAACATTCGTCTGCGGAGACTGGTTCTTCGCGCCTCCCACTAAACATACAGGCTCAGTCTACCTCAACGGCCGCCAGCTCTACGAAACTGACACCCTTGAAGAGTGCATTAAAGGCGATGTGTTCAAGCCTTCATGGGAACCCGAGCAGACTATTTACAAATGGTATACGGAGCAAGACGGCGCCCAGACTGTCATCTATGCCAATTTCCAGGGGAAAGACCCCAATGCGGAGCAGGTTGAGATCAACGTCCGCCGCCGCTGTTTCTTCCCTTCCAGGACAGGTGTAGGATTCATAACCTTCAGCGGATTCAAGGTCAACAAGGCTGCCACCACCTGGGCCCCTCCGGCCGCATTCCAGGACGGAATGGTCGGCCCCCACTGGTCGAAAGGCTGGATAATAGAGGACTGCGAGATTTCCGACAGCAAGTGCTGCGGCATATCCCTCGGTAAGTATCTGGATCCAGAAAACGACCATTTCTTCACCAACAAGTATGTCAAGAGCCCCACGCAGATGGAACGAGATACCGTCTGCCGCGGCCAGTATCACGGTTGGCTCAAGGAGAATATAGGCCACCACATAGTCCGTCGCTGCCATATCCATCATTGTGAGCAGACCGGCATCGTAGGCCGCATGGGTTGTGTGTTCAGCACGATCGAAGACAACCATATCCACAACATCAACAACATGCAGGAGCTCGGTGGAGCCGAGATTGCCGGCATAAAACTCCATGCGGCCATCGACGTCACGTTCCGCCGCAACCACATCCATCACTGCACCATGGGCATCTGGTGCGACTGGGAGGCGCAGGGCACCCGCATCACGGGCAATCTGCTGCATGACAACCATATTCCCGACTCATGCCCCGAAGCCAGCAGCATGATGGCAAATCAGGACATCTTCGTGGAGGTGTCTCACGGCCCGACTCTTATCGACAATAACGTCCTTCTGTCGAAATGCACCCTCCGCATGCCTACCGAAGGAGTGGCCTTCGTCCACAACCTCTGCCTCGGTTCGTTCGCCGACGTGGGTTCCGGAACGGCTTTCTTCGTCAAGGGCAACAAGGAAGAGAGGTATACTCCCTATCACATCCCGCATCGTACAGAAGTGATGGGTTTCATGACCATCCTTCACGGCGACGACCGTTTCTACAACAACATTTTCATCCAACACTATCCTGCAGAGGAGTCTCATTCATCAGGCGACCTCGGCGGGGAGCAGCAGAGCATCAACCTCCGCTCGGGCACCTTCGTCTTCGACGGCTATCCTACATGGTCGGAGTGGATCGCGCAGTTCCACATGGAAGCTCCTGCCAACATGTATGTCTGCATGGAGCCGCACTACAGTCACCTGCCGGTATGGGCAGCAGGCAATGTCTATATTGGCGGAGCAAAAGCCTGGGACAAGGAGACGCAGAAACTTGTCAGCGACAAGCCCGTGCAGGTTGAGCTGGTAGAAAAAGACGGCAAATACTTCCTGAAGACCGACCTGTTCGATGTCGTAGCTTCTTTCAGGGGAGAACCTGTAACTACCGCAAGCCTCGGCAAGGCTTTCGAGCCCGACCAGGCTTTCGAGAATCCCGACGGCACTCCCATCAGTTTCGATGTCGACTACAACGGCAGGCGCCGCAAGTCAGACGTTCTTCCCGGCCCCTTCGCCGAAGCCTCCGACACCATCAGAGTCCTATAACTGACGCGAAACATATAATCGCTGCCTTTATCTGGCGCCATCAGGCGCGTGGCGGAGAGTGCGAAATGTCGAAGACATTGAGCCGCGGAGCCACCCGATTTCTGCGAAGCAGAAAGCGGCATGTGCCCCTCGAGGGGCTCCGCGTAGCGGTGGGGTGAAAAACTACCTCAATAAAAAAATCCGGTCATAAACCGGATTTTTTTGTTGAGGTAGACGGGCTCGAACCGCCACTAAGAGGACCAGAATCTCTTGTGCTGCCATTACACCATACCTCAATGAATGACCATCACTGGTCAAAAGTGTGGCAAAGGTATAAAAAATTATTGTTTCTCCAACAAAACTGTTGCATAAGATGCAACTCCTTCTTCCCTTCCGACAAACCCGAGTTTCTCGGTTGTCGTCGCCTTGACAGAAATGCAGTCCACTTCCACCTTCAGCACAGAAGCAATCCTTTCGCGCATCTGGACTATGTAAGGAGCAATTTTGGGCCGCTGGAGAAGCAGTGTGATATCCGCATTCACAAGCTGATATCCTTTTTCTGCCACAAGGTCAGCCACCCGCGAAAGCAGTATGGTGCTGTCGATGTTTGAATATTGCGCGTCCGTGTCAGGGAAATGATGCCCGATGTCGCCAAGCGCCAGCGCCCCAAGCATGGCGTCGCACAGTGCGTGCAGGATCACATCTCCGTCAGAATGCGCCACGCAGCCTTTGGCGTTTTCGATCTCTACGCCTCCGAGGACCAGACGATAACCCGAAGCCAGGACATGCACGTCATAACCGTTGCCAACTCTGAAATTGCTCATATCGTTTCAATTGTTAGATATAATTCAAATAGACAGCTGCCACAGCAGTGAGTGCAGCAGTTTCTATGCGCAGCCTGGAAGTCCCGAGGGACACCGGCTGCCAGCCCTTCTCTACCGCCAGAGCCATCTCGTCGCGGCTGAAGTCCCCTTCCGGGCCGATCATTATCGCATATTTGTTCCCCGCAGCCTTTCCCAAAGCTTCACGGATCGATATCTTTTTCACTCCGAGAAAGTCAGTGTCATCGCAGTAACAGATGAACTTCGCCACATCGGCATCGAACGTGCCGGCCAGGAAATTCCTGACAGAAACGGCATCATCCAGCTGCGGCACAGCTCCCTTATGAGACTGCTTGGCAGCAGAGATTACGATGCGCTCACAGCGGTCTTTCTTGAAAACCTTGCGCTCCGAATAATCTCCGAACAGGGGAGTAATCCTGTCGACTGCTATCTCGGTGGCCTTTTCGGCAAACCACTCGAAACGGTCGATGTTCTTGGGAGGAGCAACGGCCATGTGCAGTTCGTAGGGATGAGAGCCATAAGCCTCCTCCACCTTCAGGACCGAGAAACCTACAGCTTTCGGGTTTGCATCTTCTATCCTGCATTCGTACAGGCAGCCCCGGCCGTCAACTATGTGGATGACGTCACCGGCTGTATGCCGCAGCACTCTGACGCAGTGGTTGCTTTCCTCCTGGTCGAGAGAGCGGCCGCCTGCCGCAATGTCCCTTGAATAGAAAAGTTCCATTATTCTCTGATAATCTTTATCTCGCCGTCCAGTCCCACCTTGATAATCTGCGATGAAACGCCGGTGGCGCCTTCTTCGTAGCAAGGGTCCACGATATGGTCGACCTCATCGAGGATCGAGGCGTTGATGTCTTCGAAAGAAGCGGGTGCCTCCTCGCCGGAAATGTTGGCAGAGGTAGAGACTATCGCCCCGCCGAAACGGCGGCAGAGCTGCCTGCAGAATTCGCTCTGCGGGATCCTGATACCGACGCTGCCGTCTTCGGCCACCACGTTGTCGGCCAGCCCCATGGCGCCGGGGTAGATGATGGTCATCGGCTTGTCGTTGACTTCGATGAGCTCTATTGCCATCTGCGGGATTACCTTGACATATCGTCCGATCATATCGGCATCAGCCACAAGGGTTATCAGGCTCTTCGCGTCGCTGCGCTGCTTGATTTCAAAGACTCTCTCTACAGCCTCCTTGTCGG
This sequence comes from Bacteroidales bacterium, assembly GCA_017548725.1. GTDB lineage: Bacteria > Bacteroidota > Bacteroidia > Bacteroidales > UBA932 > Equibacterium. The sequence goes on along the minus strand of JAFYZI010000051.1, from coordinate 9,767 downwards.
CGGCGTCACATCCGATGCCCCAGACTGTATCTGTGGGGTACAATATCACTCCGCCCTCTTTGAGAACTTTGACGGCGGCATCTATTTCCTGTTTGAGTTCTTCGTCCATAGTCTATCTGTAGATATATGTGCTGACCGGGTAATGGTCAGAAAAGTTAACTCGTTTTATTTCGTTCTGGTAAGCAGCAAAAGTCTTGGGGAACAAAATGTAGTCTATCCTGAGCAGCGGCCACAGATAGGCGTAGCTTGCGCCGAAGCCTTTACCTGCTTCTGCAAAACTGTCAAGCCGCCCTTTGCGAAGCTTGTAATATGTGTGCGACACCGGAGTGTCGTTGAAATCCCCGCATATCACCAGAGGATACGGGCAGGTACTGCAATGGGCGAGGATGTCTTCGACCTGCCGGGCGCGGAGAGCGTTCGAGCCCTTGAGCTTTTCGTGCACTTGCTTCACTTCAGACTTCAGCTCCCCCTTAGTCGCCATGCGCTGGATGAGATTGGTGAAGGAGATGGAATTGGACTGCAGGTGGCAGTTATATACTCTTACTATCTCTCCATCCATGTATAGATCTGCCCAGATACACATGTTGGTCCCGCCCTCGAAGGTCATGCAGCCGGTCTCCACTATGGGGTATTTGCTGAAAATCACATTTCCGTAAAGCGGTCTTGTGGATGCGAAATAATGGTGACGGAACGGCAGGTCGACCAGGAATCTGGAGTATGCATCCTCGCTTTGAGCCGAGAACTCCTGGATGCACACTATGTCGGGGTTTTCCTGCTTGATGAATTCTTCCACCCTGAGCGTATTGGGATTTTTGGCCGTCTTGTCGAGGGACAGCTCCATCTTGCCGACGTTATATGTCAGTATCTTGAAAGCCTTGCCTTCCGGCACTTCGTCATTCCGGCTGAAATTCACGAACAGATCTGCATAGAACAAAGTAGGCAGAAGGACTATAAAAGACAGCAGGGCGATGAACCGGAGCCTTATCAGGGCAATTATGAAGATTATCAGGTTGAAGAAAAGGATCGGAATATAATACAGGCCGAAAAACATCAGCACCGAAGACAGTTCCGAAGGTTTCAGATAGACTGAAATATAGGACAGCAGCAACGCTATGGCCCCCACGATGGCAAACAGCTTCAGCAGCAGATCCCCTAGAGAGAAGTTGCCCTGGCGGCGGCTTTTCTTGCGCGGCTTGCCCCTTCCGGGTTCTGCCAAGTTCATGTATTTATGTACCTGAGGCATAGTATCAATAGTACATTCTGTTTTTCTTCTTCCAATAGAGAATCAGCAGCAAGCCGAAGAGCATGCCACCCAGATGTGCGAAATGCGCGATGTTTCCGCCCATGCCGGTGACGCCGGTAACCAGCTCGATTGCACCGAATATGATTACGAACCATTTGGCCTTCATAGCCACGGGGGGGAAGATCAGCTGCAGCACATGATTCGGGAAAAGCATAGCATATCCCAGAAGGACGCCATAAATCGCTCCCGAAGCTCCGACAGTGGGAATTCCCATCAGTGAATTGGCTTTAGCTATCTCACCAATCGCCTCGAAATGCTCGATCTGGAGATGCAGGACCAGATTGTGGCACAGCGCTGCGCCGAGTCCCGTCACGAAGTAGAAAAGAAGGAATTTCTTGCCGCCCCACATCCTTTCCAGCGCAGTGCCGAAGATCATGAGGGTGTACATATTGAAGAAAAGATGCCAGAAGCCGCCATGCATAAACATGTGCGTCACCATCTGGTATCCTTTGAACAGCGGTGACTCAAAAGGGAACAGAGCCAGGTATTCGTAGGCTTTGTCGCCGATAAGCATGGTGCCTATCAGCACAATGGTGTTGATTATTATAAGATTCTTGACCACAGGGGTCGTCATTCTCCAGAAATTGCTCATAAGCGTTTCTCTATCTCTTCATCAGTAAGGATTGTGAATGTCCTGCCGCCGGCAGGTGCGGTTTCGGGCTGCTTGCAGTCCAGCAGCTGCCTTACCAACAATTGTGCCTCCGCCTGGCTGACGGCGTTGCGGCCCGAAAAAGCCACCGAATGTGCCAATGTGGCAGCATCCCTGGCCGCATCATCTCCCAGCGAACCGTGCCTTATGCCGTCAAGGATCATGTTTATAGTTTCTTCTACTCCTTTACCCTCCGTGCTCATTCCGGCAGGCAGTCCGTAAAGGACTATTGCATTCTGGCCGAGATCTCTCAAGTCAAAGCCCAGCTTTGCAAACAGATCGCTGTTCTCGATGGCAAGTTCATGGTCTTCAGGTGTCATGTCGATGCTCATGGGATACAAAGACTGCTCAGTGACGGGCTGCCTTTCTGCCAGCTGGGGGAAGTATTCTTCGTAGAGGATCCGCTCCCTTGCCCTTCGGATGTCAATGACCATCAGACCTTCGTCAGCCGGCACGGCGATATAGCCGGAGCCGAACACGAAAGCCGGACGCTGGGCCTCGGGCACATCCTGACGGACATGCACCGACGGGATATCGGAAGGCATACTGCGCTCCATCTCAAAAGGGTCGAAGAGCGGATCGTAGTTTATCTTCGGCGGCGGGGTATATCCGGAGGTTTCCTTCGTCATGACGGGGAAGTCGATCGAAGGCACCTGGTCGAAATCGAAACTGGGAGTGAATGCATTCTGGCCGAGGGCCTTGCGGACCGTCACGCTCAAGATTTCGAATATCATCTGCTCGTCCTCGAACTTGACTTCGGTCTTGGCAGGATGGATATTTACGTCGATGGCCGAAGGGTCGACTTCGAAGAATATGAAATATGACGGAGAGAAGCCGTCTTTCAGCAGATGTTCATAGGGCTTGCAGACTGCTTTGTAGAGATAAGGGCTGCGGAAATAGCGGCCGTTCACAAAGAAATACTGGTTGCCCTGCACCTTGCGGGCTTCTGCGGGAGCACCGACAAAGCCTCTGATCTTTACCAGTGACGTCTCGACGGAGATGTCAACCAGTTCCTTGGAAAGATTCGTCCCTGCGAAATCAACTATACGCTGCTTCTCGTTGCTCACGGGGCGCAGGCTGTAAAGAGTCTTTCCGTTATGGATGAAAGTGAAGGATATTTCGGGATGGACTATAACTACTCTGGCGAACTCCTGCACCAGATGTCTCAGCTCGGCAGCATCGGACTTGAGGAACTTGCGACGGGCCGGTACGTTGTAGAAAAGGTCCCTGACTTCGATACTGCAGCCCTTGGGAGTCGAGGCCGGCTCGGCCGATGTTATCCTGGACTCGGAGCAGCGCACTTCTATGCCCACCTCGTCCTCTTCCCTTCGGGTGCGCAGCGTCACTCTGGACACTGCAGCTATGGAAGCCAGCGCCTCTCCGCGGAATCCGTATGTAATTATCTTTTCCAGATCCTCGGCAGTGGAGATCTTGGAAGTTGCATGGCGCTCGAAGCAGAGCTTTGCATCTTCAGGACTCATGCCGACGCCGTTGTCTATGACTCTGATGGAAGTCCTGCCGGAATCTTCGATTATGACAGAAATATCGTCAGAGGCAGCATCGATGCTGTTCTCCATCAACTCTTTCAGCGCAGATGCCGGACGGTTGACTACTTCTCCCGCTGCTATCAGATTGGCAATATTGCCCGGCAGAACATTGATCATTTCCTACTGCTGAAGAAGAACGTTGATTCCCATTGTGAAATAGTAGACAGCGATGAAGGCCAGAAGGAGGGAAACAATGATGATGATGGTCCTCACTTTAGTATTGGTAGTCTTGCGGCGGTTGCTGTCAATTCCGTTGCGGTAGGCATCGCGGATAAGGATGCCCGGCACATAACCGTCTCTCAGATGGTTTTTCACCTCAGGCTCTTTCGCCTCGGAACTTTCAGAGGCACTGCCCTCCCATGGAGACTTGGGGTCGTACTCTTTGCCATACTTGGCATAGCGCTCCTTCATCTTTTCTTCCTTCTCATTCCAATAACGAGGTTCATAGTGGAACACCCTGTGCTTGGGTGTAGGTAAAAAACTGATGCCCATGATATCTTGTCTTTAGTCGTTTTCTATTTCTATTTTCCTGCTTTCATCGCCCGTGGCGGTGATGGTCACTTTCAATGTTTCTTCCGGGAGCAGCTGCTCCACCTTCTCGGGCCATTCTATCAAGCAGAGGCAGCCGGAATACAGATACTCCTCGAAACCTATATCCACCGCCTCCTTCAACGAGTCGATGCGGTAGAAGTCGAAATGGAAGATGCTGTCTCCGTCAGCCGCACGGTATTCGTTAACTATCGTAAATGTCGGGCTGCAGACATCGTCTTCAACTCCGAAATACCTGCACAGCGCGCTGATGAAGGTCGTCTTCCCAGCTCCCATGCTGCCATAGAAAGCCACAATCCTGTTCTCCCCCAATGCCGCCGCAAATTCCTTCGCTGCCGCATCTATGCTTCCAAGGCTGTCTATGGCTATAGTTTTCATTTTCCTTTGTTAAAGTCGTCCAAAGCTTTGTAGAAGGCCTCGATATTGGCCGGATTCACACCGGGAGGCGTGTCGCAGCCTGAAGACAACACAAAGTTAGGATATTTTGCCGTCACTTGCAGAAGTTCGCTCGTGGCTTTGTACATTTCCTCAGGGGTAGCCTGCTTGAAGACTGACACAGGGTCGATGTTGCCAAATACCAGAGCATCGCCGGGGCAGTCTTCGAGGGCTTTGGCCATGTCTATCTTGTTGCCGAAATGGAAGCCCCAGGCACCGGTAGCTACCATCGATTCAGTGCAATGTCCTGTGTTACCACAGTTGTGCAGCACGACAGCGAAGTTTTCGTCCTGAACCGCTTCCACAATTTTCTTGACATAAGGGGTACACCACATCAAGCAGTCGTCGTTCGACAGAAGACCTGACGCAGGCTCGGCCATCAGAACTGCAGGGCAGCCTGTTTCCTTGATGGCCTTGACATAATTGAGAAGGAACTCCGTGCATTTGTCAAGCAGCACAGCCATGGCCTCAGGCTCGATGTAAATACCCATCATTATCTCTGTCATGCCGTAGAGACGGCCTGCGAGAGAGAAAGGACCTATACATCCGGCGAAGACAGGCTTGGGCAACGACGTGGCAAGTTTGTCAGCCTTGAGATACTCAGGCACCCTGCCGGCATCCAGAGACGGCACTTTGAGGGCTTCGATAGCTGCGGCATCCTCGACAAGACGGCCTTCTATCGACGGAATGGCCTCATAACTGAAAGATACGTTGGCGCCGAAGGCCTGTGCCTCCACGCTGAGATCCATGATGGTGGTCATGGCAGCGGGCTGAGGATATTTATCGCAAAGGGCCTTAACAGCCTCGAAGTGTACCTGACCTGAGCAGACGGCTTCTTTTACATTGTGGCCGAGCATCTCGATGCCGGGATGAGTCATTACGGGAACAGCCATCCTCATCGGGGACGACAATATCTCTTTTTTCCAGTCGTTGACGTTCATTTCTTTATGTTTTTTAAACGGTTCTTATAACAGTCCTTGCGGCCGCAGATGGCGCAGCCATATTCTCTTTTTTCGACTTTTTCACCAACTGACACTATGCCGCTGACCGATTTGATCGGATACATCAGGCAGGAGTCGTTCAACTTCACCCCGCAGGTTTGTTCGCCGAAGCGAGAAAAAATCTCCCTCTGCTCGGAAAGTACCCAGCCGCAATATCCGGGGCTGTAAGGGTTGCTCACGCCCAGCGGAGCATAATCAGCCTCTATCGCCTTGACGCATTCCCTGACGGTCGCCTCTGCTATCTCACTGCCTATCAGGTCGGCGGCATATACTTTCACTATGTCGCCTTCTTCGGCAATCCTGTCAATCTCCTGCTGGAATTCAATTCCTGCAGTGGCGATGAACAAAAGATATTTGTCGGCACCGGAAAGGCCTTTCATTATTATGCCCTTGGGAGACAGGCCTTCGACGGTAGATTCTATATACCGGAACTGTGGATGGCACACTGCCGCGAAACGCTCAAGCAGCACTTCAACCACAAGTTTCATATCTTCAGCAGGAGAACCGGGGTCGGGATAGCCCATGGAACGGTATATCTCGTTCAGATCGAGCGTTATGTCCGACATGGTCATCCTGCGAAAATCCATGGCTCAGACGAGGGTTTTAGCAAGCGCTACCGCTTCGTTGGCATTCGCGCTGTATCCATCAGCGCCTATTTCTTTGGCGAAAGCCTCGCTGACGGGAGCTCCGCCCACCATTATCTTGACACTGTCGCGAAGTCCGGCGGCAGTGAGAGAGTCGATGACGGTCTTCATATTGCCCATCGTGGTGGTAAGGAGTGCGGACAGAGCGAGGATATCGGGATGGTGCTGATTGACAGCATCTATGATCTTCTGGTCTGACGCATCAACGCCCAGATTGATGACCTCGAAACCGCAGCCTTCGAGCATCGAGGCCACGAGGTTCTTGCCGATATCGTGAAGGTCGCCCTTGACTGTAGCGATAACTATCTTGCCCATAGAAGTCACTCCGGAACCCTGCATCATAGGCTTCAGTATTTCCAGGGCGCCTTTCATGGCACGCGCCGCCATAAGCAGGTTGGGAACGTAGGCCTGACCGGCTTCGAACTTGGCGCCGATGTCCTCCATGGCTTTGATCATGTAGTTGTTGACCAGGTCGCCCGGTTGGGCACCAGCCTCAACAGCTTCTTTGGTAACGGCAATCGCAGCATTCATGTTGCCTGCCAGGATCGCATCGTGTAATTGTTGAAAATCTGCCATCGTAGATGATATTATTGTTGTTGGGCTTCGAATTTACAAAATAATCAAGAAAAAAGAGTACCTTTGAACAGATTGCCAACAATTCCTGTTTAACCTAAACTTTTCTCCATATGAATTCTGACCAAATCAAGCTGATTGAAGAGACCTTGGACCACAAGAATTCCAAGATTCCTGTTGCTCTTATCGCCGACAGCCCCTGGATCCCGGGTTATTGCGGCCACACCTTCATCGACTATTACGCCAATACCAAATTATTCATCGAAGATAACCAGAAAATCATCAAAGACTTCCCGGAGGCCATCTTCATCCCCGGATGGTGGGTAGAATACGGCATGACAGCCGAACCTTCAGGATTCGGATGCTCACTCTGCTTCTATGACGACAACCTCCCCCACCTGCGCCCTTTGACCGAAGACCTCGACAAAGCCCACGAAGTGTTCGGGAACATCCATACCCCGGATCCCCTCGTAGACGGCGTAATGCCTCTCCTTCTCAACCAGCAGAGGATATATCAGCCCATAATGGAGGCTCAGGGCGAAGAGGTGTACATGGTGTGCGCCCGCGGTCCTTTCACTGTAGCTTCCCACATGTTCACGGTAACACAGTTGCTGATGCTCATGATGATGGATCCCGACACTGCGTCCGTCCTGCTCGAGAAGACCACGAAGATGGTAATCGACTGGCTTAATGCACAGCTGGAAAATGTCAAGACTGCCAAGGCTATCATGGTTCTGGACGACGTATGCGGTTATTTCAGCCCCGATGATTTCCAGACGCTCTGCCAGCCTTACATGCAGAGGGTTTTCGACGCCTTCCCCGGATACCGCCACTTCTTCCACAATGACTTCACCTCTAATTCATGCTATTCGCATCTTGAGGAGATGGGCGTTGACGCCTTCAATTTCACTCACATGGAAGACATCGCCGCCAGCCATAAGCTCGCAGGCAAGAAAGTTGTCCTGATGGGCAACGTTCCGCCGATGCTGCTTGTCAACGACACACCGGAGAATGTTTACAATGCCACCAAGGAAATCGTAGAAAAATATATCGCCGAGAACGGAAGCCATCACGGACTGCTTCTCAGCACCGGAGGCGGCCTGCCGATGGGAGCCAGGAAGGAGAATATCGACGCTCTGATTGCCGCCGTCGCCGACATCAACAAGACTCTGTAGGCATGAAAAAGATCCTTATTATGCTCGTTGCCGCTATTTTTTGCAGCGGCATCGCTGCCTCAGCCCAGGACATGAGCGAGGTGCTGAAAGCAGGTAAGAAAGCTCCGGCATTCAAGCTTCCGACTCCTCAGGGGAAGATGGTGTCTCTTTCTGACTTCAAGGGCAAGTTCGTAGTCATAGATTTCTGGGCTTCGTGGTGCCCCGACTGCCGCAAGGAGAATCCTGACCTGGTGAAGCTCCACAGCAAATATGCCCCCAAAGGGGTGGCTTTCATCGGTGTGTCGTTCGACACTGACCGCGAAGCATGGCTCAGGGGTATCGAGAGCGACTCCCTGAACTGGACGCAGGTCAGCTCCCTCAAGAAATGGAAAGAGACTCAGATATCCAAAGACTACGGAATCAACTGGATACCTACATTCTATCTGATTAATAAGAAAGGACAGGTCATCGGCGCATTCATTACCGCGGATGCGCTTGAAAACGCCTTGTCAAAGCTATCTTTCTGACAGCCTATTCGCTGACTGCAGCGGCCGGAACGGCCAGCACTGCCTCCAATGCTTTGTGAGGAGTCAGGTCTCTGTTGAACAGCAGCGGATAGTTAGTCCTGCCAGGGATGGGAGAGCCGTTCTTCCATGACGCACCGTCGTGGAGGCCCCAGAAAGTTACGCGGTCGATCTGGTCGCGGTGGGCATAGAATATCTTGAAGAGCTCTTCGTATCTTGCAGCCAGCTGGTCTTCAACTTCGTCGGGCAGGCCGTCCTTGTAAGGATCCAGGAATACCTCAAACTCCTCGAGCTGATACTGAGGGTCCTGAAGCGATTTTCCTATGACCTGGCCTTCCTTGGAGATCGGAAGCACATCCACGTCAAGTTCGGTGATCATCACCTTTACGCCGAGGGCTGCCAGCTGTTCGATAGCGCTCTCTATGTACTCATTCTTCGGATAGTTGAGCCCCCAGTGAGCCTGGATGCCGACACCGTCAACTCTGAGGCCGTCGGCACGCAGCCTGCGGACAAGATTGATGACACCCTCAAGCTTTGAGGGACGCCATACGTTGAACTCGTTGTAGTATAATTCAGTCCCCGCGGGAGCATATTCGTTAGCGAACTGGAAAGCCAGCTTCGCAACTTCATAGCCGTCGCCGCCGAAGGCCTTCACCCAGCCAAGGTCGCGGAAGCCGCCGTCTTCGGCCACTATCTCATTGACAACATCCCATGCATCCACCTTCCCGGCGAAATGGGTCACCACCGTCTCGATATAGCTCCTGAGCGTCTCGACCAGCTCGGCGCGGCTCTTCGGAGTACCGTCAGGCCTTGTCCAGAAGAATTCCGGAGTCTGGTTGTGCCAGCACAGGGTGTGTCCAAGCACGAACATCCCGTGTTCCCTGCCGAATTCGACATATCTGTCCGCAGGGCCGAAATTCCACACGTCCGGGCCGGGGTGGAGGCTCTCGGGCTTCATGCAGTTGTCCGGCGAAATGGCGTTGAACTGGGCCAGAAGCAATTCTTCGGCCTGGGGATTACGGCCGCTGACCATAAAGGGACTGATGGCACAGCCCATCTTGAAACTGCCGTCATAAGCCTCTTTCAGAGACTCTGGTTTAGGGGCAGACTGCTGACACGAAACAAACAAGATACCTGCAATAGCGAGGAGGAGAAAAGATTTCGTCTTCATGATGAATGGGATTTTTCGCCAAAATTAAAGAAAATACTCATTCCGGTCAAGATTGCGGTACTGGACGGCTTCGGAGATGGCGGACATGCTGATGTTTTCTTCGCCGGCCATGTCGGCGATGGTCCTGGCCAGCTTCAGGACTCTGCTGTACGCCCTTGCGGACAGGCTCAGCCGGTCGATCAGCTTGCAAAGGAATTCCTTCTCGTCACACCCTATC
>JAFYZI010000050.1 GCA_017548725.1 Bacteroidales bacterium | reverse complement strand
GCCTCTTCCCTGTCGGCCGGCTTGCCGAGGATGCGCATATCTTCCCCGTCGGGAAGGAACACCAGCGTGTCGGCTGTTATCAGTATCTCACCCGGCTCCAGCTCGCGGTGGAACGACTCGCTCTTGTGGCGCGCCAGGAACTCCGGCACCTCCTGCCAGGGAATGTCGTCGGTATAGGTCTCCTTCTCGTCCTTGGCCGGCTCCACGGTGAAGTCGATGTCCAGGCCTGCGAGCAGGTCCCTTCGGCGCGGCGAAGCCGAAGCCAGAGTTATCTTATGGTCAGTCAACATATCGGCCGGTTTTGAATTGGGCAGCGTTCACCTCGTCCTTGTAAGAAAAGCCCCAGGGCTGCTCAGCGTTGAAAATCCATTTGTTTTGTGAACGGAGAGTGCGCTCCACAATGTCCCGCACGAAACCCTTGCCTCCGCAACGGTCCGAGACGATGTCGGCCGCCTCCTTGCACTCGACGCAGGCGTCAGCCGGGCAAATGCCCACTCCCGCAGCCTTCAGAGCCTCGGCGTCCGGCACGTCGTCCCCGCCGAAAAGCACCTCGCTGATGTCGAGGTTGTGGCGCTTGCAGAAATGCAGCAGGTCGGGCAGCTTGTTCTTCGACATCTGGTAGATGTCGGCAGAAGGGATGCTGAGCGAATTGAAACGGCTGATGATGCTCTCCGAGCAGCCGCCGGTGATTATCGCCACTGGAAAACCGTTGACCACCGCAGTGCGGATGGAGAATGAATCCTTCGCATTGAAAGTGCGCAGCAAATCACCGTTGTCCAGCGCCAGCACGCTGCCGTCGGTGAATACACCGTCGACGTCGAATGCGAAAGCCTTTATGTTCTTAAGATCTGTCATGATTCAAAGATAAAAAGTTCGGAACAGGTCCTGCGCGGCAGGGCCCTGAGCAGGATGTGCTCCGCGCCGGCTTCCTTCAGGGCAGCTCCGGCGCTCTCCAGAGCCAGTTCCGGTGTGTTGTTGTTCTCGCTGAGGTGGCAGAGGAATATCGACTGCACATTCGGGCCCGCCACGGTGCGCAGCAGCGAAGCCGCCTGGTCGTTCGACAGGTGGCCGCGGCCGTTGCGGATGCGGCGCTTCAGCTCCGGAGTGTAAGGCCCCGTGGCCAGCATGCCCGGGTCGTAGTTGCTCTCCACTATGAGGTGGGAGGCCATGCCGCAGTATTTCAGCACATCGTCCGTCACAGCCCCGAGGTCCGTGATGAAAGTAAAGGTCGTGCCGAAGAAATCGATGTGGTAGCCCACCGTGTCGTGAGCGTCGTGAGGCACCCTGAACGGAGTGAACTTCACCCCGAGGCACTCGGCCTGCACTCCGGCCTCCACGTTCTTGATGCAGCCGTACATCTTGCCGCGGGTGCAGAAATGGTTGTCGAGGGCGACGTGCAGCTCCTTTGTCGCGAACACCGGCTTGTGGTAATGCTCGGTGAAGGAGCCCAGATATTTGATATGGTCGACATGGTCGTGCGACACGAGCACGAAATCGATGTCGTTAATGTCGATGCCCAGCAGGCTCAGCCTCTTGCGGATGGTGCGGCCCCCTATCCCGACGTCGATCAGGAAGGATACATCGTCGTTGCCGATGTAGTAGCAGTTGCCGTTGCTGCCGCTTGAGAGACTGACGAACCTGGTCATTTAGAGATTCCGTTTTCGGTGATTATGCCGGTGATCAGGGCGTTCGGAGTGACGTCGAATGCCGGGTTGTAGACCTTGGTGCCGATCGGGGCCGACGGCTTCTCGTAATACATCTCCGTTACCTCGTAGCCCGGCCTCTCCTCTATCTTCACGTCGTAGCCGGTAGGACGGTCCTTGTCGATGGTCTGCGACGGGCAGAGCACGTAGAAAGGCACTCCGTAGTGCTGGGCCAGGATGGCCAGCCCGCTGGTGCCCACCTTGTTGATGACGTCGCCGTTGGCAGCCACGGTGTCGGCTCCCACGAAGATTATGTCCACCTTCTTGCGGCTCATCACTATCGAAGCCATGTTGTCGCAGATCAGGGTGACATCCACCCCGGCCTTGCCCAGCTCGTAGGCGGTCAGGCGGGCGCCCTGCAGCAGAGGCCTCGTCTCGCAGGCGTAAACCTTCGGCATGTAGCCGTTCTCCTGCGCCAGGAATATGGGGCTCAGCGCCGTGCCGTAGCGGGAAACCGCCAGATGGCCGGCGTTGCAGTAGGTCATTATGGTAACTCCCGGCTTCAGCAGGCTGAATCCATACTCAGCGATTGCCAGGCAGGTGCGGATCTTCTCCAGCTTGATGTTCCTCGCCTCGGCGGTAAGGCGCTCCTTGATGAGGGCGATCGCCCCGGCGCCGTCCTCCGCGCAGCTCATCTGCTCGTAGAAGCAGCTCTCCATCCTGTTCAGGTCAGTAAAGAGGTCGACGGCCGAAGGGCGGCTTATCGCCAGATACCTCTTCACCCTCAGGAACTCGCTCTCGAACACCCTCAGGTCGCTGGTCTCGAAGCGGTTCATGCACATCGCAAGGCCGAGGGCGGCCGAGATGCCGATGGCGTGCGAGCCTCGCACCTTCAGCAGCGTGATGGCATAGAACAGCTGCTCGGCAGTGGTGATGGTAATGTATTTCTCCTGGTTGGGAAGCAGCGTCTGGTCGAGTATGATCAGTTCCTTGCCGTCAGGAGTGAGTTCTACAGCGTCGTTTTCAAAAAAACTTTTCATCAGAGGGATTCAATAAGCCTTGTAAACAATATAGTCAGTTTCCTGGTAGCAGCAGCGGCAGCGCGGATCACTTCGTCCGCGTCGATGAAGTATTCGGCGGCAGTGTCGTGGGGAGCGCTTGACACCACCGACACTCCGAACACCTTCATGCCGGCGTGCCTGGCCACTATCACCTCAGGGGTGGTGGACATGCCCACGGCGTCGGCGCCGATGCGCTTGAAATAGTCGTATTCAGCCTGGGTTTCGTAGGAAGGTCCCGAAACTGCCAGGTACACACCCTTGCGGAGCTCGATTCCGGCCTCGGCCGCAATCTTTTCCGCAGCCGCGATCATGGCCGGGTCGTAGGCGTCCAGCATGTCGGGGAAACGGGGGCCTGTGAGGTCGTCGTTGGGGCCGATGAGCGGATTGGGCAGCATGCTGATATGGTCGGTGATGACCATTATGTCGCCCACCCTGAAGGCACTGTTGATGCCGCCGGAAGCGTTGCTGACGAAGAGGGTCTGCACCCCGAGCAGCTTCATCACCCTCACCGGCAGAGTCACCTGCCGCATGGGGTGGCCTTCGTAGTAGTGGAAGCGGCCCTGCATGGCGCACACCCGCTTTCCGCCCAGCTTCCCGGCGATGAAATTGCCCTTGTGGCCGTCCGCCGTGCAGCATGCGAAACCGGGGATGCTGCAGTACGGGATTATGGTCTTTTCTTCGATTGATTCAGCCAGCTCGCCAAGCCCGCTGCCAAGGATGATACCCACGGAAAAACCCTCGTCGCCGGTGACGGAGCGTATATAATCGGCAGCCTTGCCGGCTTGCAGCAGAGAATCTTCCATGGTTTGATTTTAGTGTGCCAAATGTACGAATTATTTATTAAATTTGAGAGATACAAAACACAGCTATGGCTGAAACCAGACCTGATCCTCACTACCCTCCGGTAGACAAAAGAATGATAGGCGACATAGTCCAGATCGCCACCCGGGGTTTCCTGTCCCAATCCGCTTCCAAAGTGCTGCTGGACGCAGCCGGCATCAACAGGGCCCGCCAGTACAGAGCCTGCACCGAGCAGGAAGCCCAGCTTGCCATGATAGCCATCGGCGGCCCCGTCGCAATGAAGGCCGTTATCGAGGGTGACAAGCAGGCTATGGGGGCCATCGCCCTCAATGTGTCCGACATCGGCACCCTCCGGGTAGAGTTCAACCGCATCATGAACATCAAGGGCGTGACCGCCGTCAGCATCGAGCCCATGCTCGAGGGCCAGGAGGTCTACATCTACGCCTCCCGCAAATACACCGGGCAGTACGAGATCTCCTGCGGCATCACCGGCAGCGGCCGCCCCGGTACCAAGCGCGAGAGTCCCATCACCCCTCAGATCGCTGCTGAAATGGTGGAAGGCCTTGACACTATCGTCAACAAATATATCTTTGCAGAAAATATCAGGAGAGTCAGTGCCCTGTGCGACTCGGCGCCCAGCATCCTGTCCGTAGAGATAAACCCTCTCATCGGCAACGAGAAGACCATGAACGCCCTGAACGCACGAATCTCCATCGACAACGACGACTGATCATGTTCAAGAAACTTAAAGCCTGGTACGACAAGCAGAGCGACACGACCAAGGGTATGATCCTGTTCGGGCTTGTACTTATCGTCCTTATCGCTATACGCTGGAAAGCTATTGTAGCCGGTGTTGTCAAAGGCTACAACTACTACACCCACGGCACTCTGCCGCAGTAGGCCTTATGCCTGCAGGGGGCGCGGAGCTGCGCCTTCGGCCGCTTCGGCCAGCAGACGGATGTGCTCCGGCGTCGTGCCGCAGCAGCCTCCGACAATATTCACCAGACCGGCGTCTATCATCGCCTTCATGTGGGCCGCGAACATCGCGGGAGTCTCGTCGTATCCGCCGGCGGCGTTGGGCAGGCCTGCGTTGGGATGCACGCTCACCCTCGTTGCGGCCACCTTGGCGAGCCTCTCCACGAAGGGGAACATCAGTTCGGCTCCCATCGAGCAGTTGAGGCCTATCGACAGCAGGTTCTCATCCTTGATCTGGGCGTACAGATCCTCCACGCTTTCACCGGACAGCAGCCTGCCGAAGGAGTCGGTCAGCGACACCGACACCATCACGGGGATGGCCCTCCCCCTCTCTGCCGCCACTCTGCCAATGGCATCGAGGCCCTTGCGGACATTGAGTGCGTCGACCATGGTCTCCAGCAGCAGCACGTCGGCGCCGCCGTCAATCAGGCCGCGGGCCTGGTCGTAATATGCATTCTCGAAGTCTTCGGGGGTTATGGGGTCGTCCATCAGCGGGGCCAGCGTAGCGCTCTTGGAAGTCGGGCCGATGGAGCCTACCACGAAGCGAGGCTTGCCGGGCGTCTCGGCGGTGAACTTGTCGGCAGCTTT
>JAFYZI010000049.1 GCA_017548725.1 Bacteroidales bacterium | reverse complement strand
GCATCGCAACTCTCGCCAAGCAGCAGAACCTCGACGCAATCCACGACACCATCCACGAGATGGCTAAGGACGAGGCCCGTCACGGAAAAGGCTTCGAAGGTCTCTACAACAGGTACTTCAAGAAGTAGCACGGCAACAGGCTTATGAAGAGATTCCTGATCGCAGCCATAGTCATGGTTGCCGCCGTGGCCTGCACCTCGCCGAAAGATTTCGATCTTCAGGCGGGGCAGTCAGTGCCGATGGCCGGCAGCTATACCGACTTCACCCTTACGGGGCAGGCTCTGCTTGAAGACGGAGCCGACGCCTCGGTGTATTTCCATACCGACGGCAACTGTGCCCGGGGCTATCAGGTGCTGCTGCACAATGGCCCTATCGATGGCACCCGCAAGAGCGGCTCGCTGGCCTCGGTCAGGAATCTCTATCGCAGCCTTGCTGAAGACGGGGAGTGGTTCCCCTTCGAAATCGCAGTCAGGGGCAAGAACATCTCGGTGAGCATCAACGGCACTGATGTGGTATGCTACACCGAACCGGAAGCCCCTTACCGCAACGAAAAGCACAAAGGCATGCTGCTTGGAAGCGGCAAGGTCGTCTTCGCCGGAGGTAACGGCAAGGTTTCCTTCAGGGACGTCAGCATAGAGCGTCTCGAAGCCGGAACCCGCAATCCGGCCGACAGCCTTCCGCCCGTTGACGAACAGCACGACGACATTATCCGCCTGCAGCAGGAAGACTTCCCTGTTATCGACTGGCACGTGCACCTCAAGGGCGACCTTACTGAGGAGATGGCTCACGCCATGTCGATGAACTACGGCATCAATTACGGCATCGGTCCGAACGCCTATGGCCCCAAGAAAGAGGGGGAAGGCGGCACAGGCCTCGTACTGACGAGCCCTGAGGAGATGGAAGCCTACTATGAAAGTGTCAAAGACTGGCCTTTCATGAGGCCCCTGCAGGGCGACGGTCGCAAATGGTCGCGCAGTTTCCCGCCGGAGTTGCTCGACAAGTTCGACTATATCTTTACTGACGGAATGTATGTCTACGACCGGGGCAGGCTTGTAAGGCTCTGGCATCCGGAGGAAGTCAGGATGGACATCCCCGTTCAGAAATATATGGACCTCATCACCGACGAGACGGTATATATCTTCGAGAACGACCCCGCCGACTTCTCGGCGAATGCTTTCTATCTGCCCGCAGTCATTGCCGACGACTTCGAGACGCTGTGGACTGACGAAAGGGTCGACAGAGTGCTGAAGGTCCTCAAAGACAACAACGTGGCGCTCGAAATCAGCGCCAGCTATAAGATTCCCAGCAAGCGCATCATTCTCAAGGCCAAGGACATGGGATTGAAGTTCACCTTCGGGTCCAACAACAAGAGCTCCGACTTCGGCCGTCTGGAATACTGCACGCAGATGGTGCGCGAATGCGGCATTACCGCAGACGACATGTGGTTCCCTTCAATGTCGATACGTTCACAGCGCATGAAGGCAAGGGACGCTGCTGGTAAATAACAGAGATATTACATGGAAACCGGCATAAACTTCGTCAACGACCTCGCGATAATCCTGATAACGGCAGGATTGTGCACGGTAATCTGCCGTGCGCTGAAGCAGCCGCTGATCCTGGGTTACATAATAGCCGGTTTCATCATCAGCCCCAACCTCGGCATTTTCGGCATTTCCAGCCAGGAGGCCGTGGAGCAATGGTCCGACATCGGTATCATCTTCCTGATGTTTGGTCTTGGCCTGGAATTCAGCTTCAAGAAGCTGATGGCGGCCGGCAGCCAGGCCATAGTGACGGCGCTCAGCAAGTTCGTGGGAGTGTTCGTCATTGGCTTCCTGATAGGGCAGGCTCTGGGATGGACAGCCATGGAAAGCATCTTCCTGGCAGGACTTCTGTCCATGTCCTCCACAGTGGTCGTTATCAAGACCTATGAAGATTTCGGGCTCAAGAAAGAGCCTTACGCCGGCATAGTGTTCGGCACCCTGGTTGTCGAAGACATGATCGCCATCATGCTGATGGTGCTGCTGTCGACCCTCGCCGTCTCCAACAATTTCTCGGGAGGGGAGATGCTGCTGAACTTCGGCAAGCTGGTCTTCTTCCTGGTGCTCTGGTTCGTGGTCGGCATCTACGTCATTCCGACCCTTCTCAAGAGGACTAGCCGTTTCCTAAGCGATGAGATTCTGCTCATCATCAGCCTGGGCCTGTGCTTTGGCATGGTGTCGCTTGCCACCAGGTCCGGCTTCTCGTCTGCCCTCGGCGCCTTCATGATGGGTTCCATCCTTGCCGAGACTATCGAGAACGAGAAGATAATGAAGCTGATCACGCCCATCAAGGACCTCTTCGGCGCCATCTTCTTCGTCTCTGTCGGCATGATGATAGCCCCTGCGCAGATTGCTGCCCACTGGTGGGTTATTCTTATTCTTGCCGTGGCGGTGGTGCTGATGCACGTGCTGTTCGTCATTGTGGGCATCATCCTGGCCGGCGGCAATCTTCGCAACGCAGTTTACTCCGGCTTCAGTCTGGCGCAGCTGGGTGAGTTCGGATTCATCATAGCAGGAGTGGGAGTGGGGCTCGGCGTCATGCGGGACTTCATCTATCCTGTCATAATCGCCGTTTCAGTTCTGACCATTTTCACTACACCATATACCATCAAGCTCGCTGGCCCCGTATACAGATGGCTGCAGCGTATCTTGTCGCCGGGCCTGCTTGCAAAGATCGACCGTGCAGACAGTTCCGAGAGGCGTTCGAAGGCCGAGAAAAGCGAATGGAAGAAGGTCATCACGGCGTTTGTCATCAGGCTCCTTGTCTACGGAGTACTGCTGACGGCCATCCTGATCTTGTCGGCCAGCTTCCTGGGCAGGATAGTGTCGAAACTTCTGCCAGACATCAGCGTGGCATGGCACAACACCATCTGCATTCTTACTACACTGGCCGTCATGGCGCCTTTTCTTTTCGGCATGGTGTCGAGGAACCACAAGTCGCAGGCGTCCATCAAGAAGCTGCTGGAGGAGAAGCGCTCCAACTCATGGCCACTGGTGGGCCTTGACATTGCCAGGATATTCATTGCGATGGGCTTCGTGCTGGCCGCGATTTCTCATTATGCAAAGCTCTCCGGCTGGGTAATCATAGTCCTTCTGTTCTCAGGCTTCATCATGCTTCTGATAACCCGCAATTTCCTGAGGAAATACCAGTCTCTGGAGACCCGCTTCCTGCGCAACCTCAACGACAAGGAGGAGACCGTTCGCAAGTTGCGTCCGGTGACTGCTTCTGTAAAGCAGAGCCTCGGCGACTATGACGTCCACATAGAGGAGATGGCTGTCAGCCAGGAGTCGTCATGGGTAGGGCAGAAGCTCAAGGAACTGCCCCTGAGGGAGCAGTCAGGCGCCAATATCATCAAGATCATGCGTGGCACCAGAAGCCTCACAATACCTGACGGAGACACAGTCATATACCCCGGCGACAAACTCTACGCCGTAGGCACCGGCGAGCAGCTGAAGGCCATGCACTCGATGGTTGAATCGGCCAACGTCGAGCACATGCATGGATATGATAACATCTTCAAGGTGGAGCCCGTGACCCTCACTGAAAGTTCATATATGACAGGGCAGAGCCTCCGCAGCCTTAATCTTCGCAGCTACGGCTGCATGATAATCAGTATGCTGCGCGACGACCAGTTCGTGACCAACCCCAAGCCCGACACTGTCTTCCATGCCGGCGACACGGTGTGGCTTGCAGGAGATGTCAATTCCCTTTCATGGTTCGAGAAATAACACTAAATATCCTAATATGAAACCGATTCATTTCGCGGCGGTGGTGATAGCCGCAATCGCTCTTTCTTCATGCGGCAAGACCGCTGAAAACACTGCTTCCTATCAGGTGTCCCAGGTTCCGTTCACGGACGTCAAGATTGCTGAGAACAGCTTCTGGGGCGACAGGCTCAAGGCAGCCAGGGAGGTAACTATTCCTTTGGCTTTCAGCAAATGCGAAACTGAGGACCGCTACCGCAACTTCGAGCTGGCAGCGCACCCGTCCCCTGAAAACAGGCCTACTGCCTTCCCGTTCGACGACACTGACGTCTACAAGACCATAGAAGGCGCCAGCTACATCCTGCAGACCTATCCCGACAAGAAACTCGAGAGTTATATCGACAGCGTGCTGGACATAGTGGCTGCGGCTCAGGAGCCTGACGGATATCTATACACCGCCCGCACCATGAATCCTGAACATCCGCACTCATGGTCCGGCAGCGAGCGCTGGGAGCAGGTTGAAGGCGGCAGCCATGAGTTCTACAACCTCGGCCACATGGTCGACGCTGCCTGCGCCCATTATCAGGCCACGGGCAGCACCAAGTTCCTCGACATAGCCAAGAAATACGCCGACTGCATCATCCGCGAAATCGGCCCGGGAGAAGGGCAGAAGACCGTGGTTCCAGGCCACCAGATCGCCGAGATGGCTCTTGCCAGGCTGTATCTGCTGACAGGGGAGAAGAAGTACCTCGACCAGGCCAAATACTTCCTGGACTACCGCGGCAAGACCGCCGTCAAGGACCAGTACAGCCAGAGCGACCTGCCGGTAGTTGACCAGCGCGAAGCATGGGGCCATGCAGTTCGCGCCGGCTACATGTATGCCGGTATGGCTGACGTGGCATCTCTCACTGGCGACAAGGATTACGTGAACGCCATCGATTCCATATGGAAGAATATCGTTACCCGCAAGTATTACATCACCGGCGGCGTGGGATCGCGTCATAACGGCGAAGCCTTCGGTGCCGACTATGAACTTCCCAACAAGACTGCTTACAACGAGACTTGCGCTGCCATCGCTCAGGTTTACCTCAACCAGCGCATGTTCATGCTCCACGGCGACGCAAAATACATCGACTGCCTTGAGCGTACCCTCTACAATGGTGTCATCAGCGGTATGAGCGTCGACGGCGGCAAATTCTTCTATCCGAACCCGCTTTCGGCCGACAGCGTTTACCGCTTCAATTCCGGCAGGACCATGACCCGTCAGCCCTGGTTCGGCTGCGCATGCTGCCCGAGCAACCTCTGCCGTTTCATCCCTTCAGTCCCTGGCTATTTCTACGGAGTCAAAGGACGTGACCTCTATGTCAACCTCTTTGTTGAGAACAGCGCCGAGGTCGAGCTGGACGGCAAAACTGTCAAGGTCTCTCAGAAGACCGACTACCCTTGGAACGGCGATGTTATGGTCAAGGTCGACAGCAATGACGCCGGACGCTTCACCTTGAAGATCCGCATCCCCGGCTGGGTTCGCAACGAAGTGGTGCCCGGCGACCTCTATGAATACGCCGACGGCCAGACTCCTTCATGGAGCGTCTCTGTCAACGGCAAGCAGGAGAACGTCAAGGTTGGCCGCGACGGCTATGTGGCTCTTACACGCAACTGGAAGCCCACAGATGTGGTTTCAGTGCATTTCGACATGCCGGTACGCACTGTGGCCGCCAATGAGAACGTGGCTGACGACCGCGGCAAGCTGGCAGTGGAGCGCGGTCCGCTGGTATATTGCGCAGAATGGGCCGACAATGCCGGCAAGGACGTGCATGCCACTCCGGTGGGCGGCTCTACCTTCCAGGTAGTTCCGAACTACGGCATCACCAATACCGAAGGTGACGGCAAGGTCTTCAGGGTTATCGAGATCAAGGCTTCCGACGGCCTGGCGCTGATTCCTTACTACGCTTGGAACCACCGCGGCGCCGGCAACATGGAAGTATGGCTGGAAAAATAGGCTAGCGGTCTTTTACGATCAGAAATTTTCTAAGCAGGTCGATCTCTTCCTTTGTGAGGGGATCGACTTTTTCTGAGTGCCTTGTGGTGGCCCAGTTGTAGGCCAGATCGTTGATGCTTGAGACTTCGGGATAGCCGAATTTCCGCAGATGGGTTATCAGTTCGTAGAGGATGTGGGTCTCGGATTCGGTGGCCCTGAAATCCCTCTGGCGCCTGTTCTTGCCGTCGTAGGTGGTCAGTTCGTAATCCTTGGACATGTCGCTCTCCGACACTCCGAGCAGGGCCTCGATCAGGAAGGCCAGCGAGCCTGTGCGGTCGGCTCCGCCTGCGCAGTGGAAATAGACTGAACGGCCTTCGCCCAGCCATCCGATGATGGAGCGGATTGCCTGTTGGTATAGTTCTTCGGTATTGCCGGTGCCTCTTCCGATGTTCTTCTCAACCGGAAGCTTTAGATAGTCGGCGCCGTCGATCACGCCCCTCACATGAGCTTCGCTGTCCTTGATGCCGCGAAGGTCGAGATCCACTGAAATGCCCAGGTCCTTAAGGAAGATGTCTTTCCCGCTTTCCGGCATTCTGGATGACAGGTACGCGCCTCTGTAAAGCTTCCCATAGGCTATATGGCCTCCTCCGGCAACCTTCCAGCCTCCCAGGTCCCGGACATTGTCGGATATGCCTTTGATCATGCGCAGCGGCCCAACAGGCATCACGCATCCTGTCTTCAGCACTGAATTGTCACTGCCGAGCACTTTGTAGTAGTATTTTACATCGGGGATGAGATTGTATATCTCTGCCGGAGATTCAGAAGCCTGGATTTCAAAAGTATCCTTGAACTTGGCTGAAGTGGACATCACAATCTTTGCCGCAGGTCCGCCTGTCCATGAAACTGTAACGGGGAGGGGCTCGTCATTTGCGCCGTACTTGCTTCTGTAATCTGATATGTACGAGATTACATACGCGGTGTCGGCCGAATAGTCGACTTCATCCAGAAACTTGCGGGTGCTCTCGTTCTCGATGTCGCACTTCTCGACGGCGGCGCGCTTCAACGAGCCGGCAGATGCGCAGGAAACAGCCAAGGCAACGATTGCCGTAACAATCGCGCTCATCAGGATTCTTTTCTTCATCTCTGGATAAAAGTTATGCGGTTAGATCGGCCGTCAGAGCGTCAAGCTCGCGGAGGTTCTCATTTGTGGCTGCAGAACGTATGGTAACGACACGCTCATAAAGAGTGATGTCTTTCATCTGCTCCAGCTCGGCTTTCATGACCTTGGCGGCCATGGGGGCCCAGGTGCCGTTCTCTATCAATGCAACTTTCCTGTTGCAGAAGCCTTTGCCCTTGAGATGGTGGAGGAAGTCGGACATAAGAGGGTGGAGGCCGGCCTCGTATGTGGCTGCGGCCAGCACTATGCGGTCATAGCGGAATGCGCCTTCGATGTTTTCGGCAAGATCGCTGCGGCTGAGGTCGGCGATCTCCAGCTTAACGCCTTTAGCTTCCAGCTTGTCGGCGAGATACTGGGCAGCTTTGGCAGTATTGCCGTGCAGCGAAGCGTATGCTATGAACACTCCTTCAGTCTCGGGGCGGTAAGAGCTCCATGTGTCGTAGAGATTGATGTAATAGCCGAGATTCTTGTCGAGTATCGGACCGTGGAGAGGGCAGATGGTTGCCACTTCCAGCCCTGACAGTTTCTTAAGCAGAGCCTGCACCTGAGGGCCGAACTTGCCGCATATGTTGATGTAGTAGCGGCGTGCCTCGCAGTCCCAGTCTTCCGGATCGGTCTTGCTCAGAGCTCCGAACTTGCCGAATGCATCTGCCGAGAAAAGGATCTTCTCGCTCTCTTCGTACGCCACAAGCACGTCCGGCCAGTGGACCATCGGGGCGGCGAAGAAGCGCAGGGTGTGGGCTCCAAGCTGCAGCATGTCGCCTTCCTTTACTACGTCGATGCGGTCTGCGAAGGAAAGGCCGGGATAGAACTGCTGCATGAACTTCGAGGCTGCGTTGGAGCAGATGCAGCGGCACATGGGGTAGGTTGACATTACTCTGGCGATGCTGCCGCTGTGGTCGGGCTCGGTGTGGAGCACGACTATGTAGTCCGGGGTGCGGTCGCCAAGCTTTTCATAGAGCTTCGCTTCCCACTCGGCCGCCTTGCGGTCGTCGACTCCGTCCATGATGGCCACCTTGTCGTCGAGTATTACGTAGGAGTTATATGCCATTCCTTCAGGAACGATGTACTGGCTTTCAAAAAGGTCTATGTCGAGGTCGTCGACGCCGATGTATTTCACACTGCCGCGTCCTATGGTGATATCTTTCATTGTCTGCAATTGTTGTTAATGCACAAATTTAATCAAAATTGGCGTCATCATGCTATATTTGCGTTAATCTAGATTCTTCGATTATGAAAAAGACATATCTGCTTCTGGCTGCATTTGCGTTTATGCTCGCAGCGCCTGTTATCAGCTCATGCTCC
This sequence comes from Bacteroidales bacterium, assembly GCA_017548725.1. Taxonomy (GTDB): domain Bacteria; phylum Bacteroidota; class Bacteroidia; order Bacteroidales; family UBA932; genus Equibacterium. Next base: position 10,239 of record JAFYZI010000049.1, on the reverse strand, counting down.
GGCAAGGATTCGACTCTGAAAGTCATATCTTATAATATCAGGATGGGCGTCGCCAATGATGGCGACAACTCATGGGATCTTCGCAAAGAAGCTTCTGTGGCGATGATCGAAGAACAGCAGCCCGACATCTTCGGACTCCAGGAGGCTTTTGACTTCCAGGTGAAGTATCTGGTTGAAAACTGCCCGCAGTATGCAGCAATCGGCGTAGGCCGTGACGACGGAGTTGAAGACGGCGAGCACATGGAGATATATTACAACAAGGAGAAGTTCAACCTGAAGGAGTGGGGCACGTACTGGCTGTCGCCGACTCCGGACGTAGTTTCTTTCGGCTGGGACGCCGCATGCCGCCGCACCGCCACATGGTGCCTGCTTGAAAGCAAGGACGGCAAAAGGCATCTCTACTATGTCAACACCCATCTTGACCATGTGGGGGTGGATGCCCGCCGCAACGGCCTGGCCCTTATTGTGGAAAGGATAGGGAAGATGAACAAGGAAGGCTGGCCGATGGTGCTCACCGGAGACTTCAACGTCAAGGACGACGATCCGTGCCTGCTGGCCCTGGACGGCAAGATGCTGTCAGCAAGGGCTACTGCGAAGAAGACTGACGACAAGGGATCTTACAACGCCTGGGGCAAGGCCTCTGATGCCATAGACTATATCTATTACAGTGATTTCTCGAAGGCACTGTCTTTCGAGACGCTCGACCGCCAATATGCCGGCAAGCCATTCATTTCCGACCATTATCCCGTAGTGGCCGTTCTCAAATACTAGTCAGATGAAGCGACTTCTGTCAGCTGCCGTGATTGTTATGGTCCTGCTCCTAGCAGGATGCAGGAATGGGGGAGGTGCGGCGCAGCAATCTTCCGTGCTGAAGGTCGACAGCGTCTATTATGCCCACGGCTTTACCATCAAATACTACGACGACTGCAAGGTAGTCAGCATCCGCGATCCCTGGGACACCCTGAAGGTCCGCAAGAATTATGTGCTGGTCGACAAGGAGAAGCGCTCCCGCAGGTTCGAGGTGCCGGCCGAGGCTCGCAACAACGCCGTGATAATCCCGGTGCCGGTGGAAAGGGCTGTCATCTACACTTCGGTGCATGCCGCGATGACTGAGCAGCTGGGCTGCATAGACCGCATCTGCGGAGTCTGCGAGCCCGAATACATAATCTCTGAGGAAATCCTCGCAAGGGTTGCCGACGGGCGGATAGCCGATCTCGGGATGTCAACTGCGCCCAATATCGAGAAGATAATCGACATGGACACGGAGGTTATAATTGCGTCGCCTTTCGAGAACAGCGGCTACGGCAACGCCGAGAAGATCGGAGTGCCTATAGTGGAGGCTGCCGACTACATGGAGGGCCACCCTCTGGGCCGCACCGAATGGGTGCGCTTCTACGGCCTGCTGTTCGGCTGCCGCGACAGGGCCGACTCGCTGTTCTTCGCCACCTGCAGCAAGTATGACAGCCTCAAGGCGCTTGTTTCGGACATTCCGGTGGAGGAGAGGCCCACTGTAATAATGGAGCGCAAGTACGGGGCGCTGTGGGGCGTTCCTGGCGCAAGCAGTTATGTGGCTCTGTTCCATTCCGACGCCGGGGCGAACTACATCTTCAAGGACCTGCCGGGCACAGGCAGCGTGCAGCTGTCGTTCGAGCAGGTGTTCGAGAAGGCGGCCGACGCCGATTTCTGGCTGCTGAAATATGGCACGAAGAAGCCCATGACATACGCGGATCTTCGAGGAGAGTACAAGCCATATTCAAATTTCGCAGCGTTCAAGAATCATAAGATATATACCTGCAACACGCTGGTCACTTCATATTATGACGATATTACCATACATCCTGACCAGATTCTTGCAGATTTGATGTACATTTACCACCCCAATTTGCTGGAAGGCCATCAGCCGAAGTATTACTTCCCGATGGAACAATGATTAACCATTTTTAACTCAATAATTTACAATGATCAAAAAAATCCTTTTCGCCGCCGCACTGCTTATGTGCATGACCACGGCAGCATCTGCCCAGCAGCAGATGCCCCAGATTCCGATTGACCAGCAGGTCCGCATCGGAAAGCTGGACAACGGTCTAACCTATTACATCAGACACAACGAAGAGCCCAAAGATCAGGCTCATTTCTATATAGCCCAGAAAGTCGGTTCGATCCTCGAGGATGAAAACCAGAGGGGGCTCGCGCACTTCTTGGAGCACATGTGCTTCAACGGCACCGAGCATTTCCCCGGTAACGGCCTTATCAAGTATCTTGAATCTATCGGCGTGAAGTTCGGAGCTGACCTGAACGCTTATACTTCTATCGACGAAACCGTATATAACATCGACAACGTGCCCGTTACAGTCCCCGGCGCCATCGATTCATGCCTGTGGATCCTCCACGACTGGGCTGACGGCCTGCTTCTCGAAGGCGAGGACATCGACAAGGAGCGCGGCGTCATCCACGAAGAGTGGCGCAGCCGCCAGAACGCCCAGATGCGCATGTACGAGCAGATCCTTCCGAAGATCTATCCGAACAACAAGTACGCTTACCGCATGCCGATAGGTCTGATGGAAGTTGTGGACAATTTCCCGTACCAGGACCTTCGCGACTATTATGAAAAATGGTACCGTCCGGACCAGCAGGGCATCGTGGTTGTCGGTGACATCAATGTCGACGAGATCGAAGCCAAGATCAAGACTATCTTCGGCACCATCGCCACTCCTGTAAATCCGGCCGAGCGCTATTATGTTCCGGTTGAAGACAATGTGGAGCCTATCATCGCAATCGCAAAGGACAAGGAGCAGCCCTATGCAATGGCCTACATCTTCAAGAAGCACGAGCCCATCCCTGACGAGATGAAGAGCAGCCTCACATATCTAGTGATGGATTATGCTTTCACCGTAGCTGACATCATGGTTATGCAGAGAATCAACGAACTTGTGATGCAGCCCGAGCCGCCGTTCATGCAGGCTGCCATCCAGGACGACGACTTCTTCATTTCAAAAACTGAAAAAGCCTATACGGGTATTGTCGTGACAGCAGACGACGGTCTGATCAACGGACTCAAGTCAGTTTATCGCGAGATGCTCCGTATCGCCCGCAACGGTTTCACCGCTTCAGAATACGAGCGTGCAAAAGATGAATACCTTACCCAGCTCGAAAACGCTTACAACGAGAGGGAGAAGACCAAGAGCATCAACTACTGCAGCGAGTATGTCCGCCACTTCATCGACAACGAGCCTATCCCCGGCATCGAGAACGAGTATGCACTCATCAACCAGCTCGCACCCAGCATTCCCGTGGAAGCTGTCAACCAGCTCGTAGCCCAGCTCATGGGTGAAGAAGGCAACCTTGTGGTTGTCTGCATGCTTCCCGACAAGGAAGGTCTTGACATACCTTCAGAGCAGGAAGTATTGAAGGCTCTAGAAAGTGTAGAGGCTGAAGACATCGCTCCTTACGAGGACAAAGTTTCTGACGAACCGCTCATTGCAAATCCCCCGGCAGGCGGAAGCATTGTTAAATCCGCACCCTCCAAGTTCGGTTACACCAAATATACTCTTTCAAACGGCGTAAGCTTCTATGTGAAGCCCACCGACTTCAAGGCCGACCAGATCCAGATGCGCGCCTTCAGCTACGGCGGTCTGTCGCTCTATCCTGAGTCTGACGTCATCAATATGGCTGCTGCAGACGAGGTATTCGCCGTCGGCGGTCTGGGCAATTTCAGCGCTACCGACCTCACCAAGGCCCTCGCCGGCAAACAGGTCAGCGTAAACGCCCATATCTCAAATCTCGGTGAAACCCTCTCCGGAAGTTCTACACCGAAGGACTTTGAGACCATGCTGCAGCTCATCTACCTGTGCTTCACCGACCGTCGCGTAGACAATGATGCATTCCTTTCATACAAGAACCGTCTCTACGCATCATTGGTCAACCAGGAGATGCAGCCCATGTCAGCCCTCCAGGACAGCTTGACAAAGACTCTCTACAACGGTCATCCGCGTGCACACAGGCTGAAAGCTGCTGATGTAGACAAGATAGACTATAGCCGTATCATGCAGATCGCCCGCGAGCGTTTTGCCGATGCTGCCGACTTCAATTTCATCTTCACCGGAAACTTCGACGAGGACACAATGCTTCCGCTTGTAGCCCAGTATCTCGGCGCACTGCCGACAACCAGCCAGCGCGAGAAATTCGTGGACAACAAGCTTGACATAGTCAAAGGCACCAAGGAGAATGTCTTCACAAAGAAGATGGAGACTCCGATGGCCACAGTTGTAATGCTGGCTTCCGGCAAGGCCAAATACAATCTCAAGAACGAGCTGGCCATAGATATGGCAGGCCAGTGCCTCGACATTCTCTTCACTGAGGAAATCAGGGAGAAGGAGGGAGGTACCTACGGCGTTCAGGTAGTGACTGAATTCAGCGACAAGCCGAAGCCCGTAGAGATCCTTGAGATAGTATATCAGACCGACCCTGACAAATATGACACTCTCAACGCCCGCATCAGCGAGCTGCTGGACGAGTTCCAGAAGAATGGCCCGAGAGAGGCTGACCTGGCAAAGGTTAAGGAATATCTCCTCAAGAACAACACTGAAAACCAGAGGGACAATTCCTACTTCGGTTCAATCCTGAGGGAATACCTCGAGTCAGGCATCGACGCTGACACCCAGTACAGGCAGGTTGTCGAGAGCATCACCGCAGCTGACATTGCGAAAGCTACCCGCAAACTCCTCAAACAGAAGAATTTCAAGACCGTAATCATGGAAGGTTACGCTGAGTAACTAGTTGAAATAGTGTATGTTGCGCCGGTTCATTATCACATAGATAATGACCGGCGCTCCTATTAATGACGTAACTGCGTTGAGGGGTAGGGGACTTGAGGCGTCTCCCAGCAGGGTAACGAAATTACATAGCAGCGCGGTTACAGAGCCGGCCAGGATGGTCACCGGGATGAGGTGGTTGTGGTTGGAAGAGCCCAGCAGCAGCCTGGCTATATGGGGCACTGCAAGGCCTATGAATGAGATCGGGCCGCAGAAAGCGGTGACGGTCGCGGTGAGAATGCCCGTACTTAGCAAAATAAGCAGCCTTACGGCGCGGATACGCACTCCGAGGTTCCGTGCATAGTCTTCACCCAGCAAAAGCGCATTCAAGGGCTTTGTGAGCGTCAGGGACAGTATGAGCCCGACGACTGCGAAAGAGGCGAACCAGGGCAGCTTGTCGGTCGACACGCTTGAAAAATCGCCCATTCCCCACATGACGAACTGGTGTACCTTGTCGGCGGAGGCCCTGTAATTGAGGATTGAGATAACAGAAGAGGCCAGATATCCCACCATAATACCGATAATCAGCAACATAACGTTGTTGTTGACCTTGCGGGAGAAGATTATTATTATGGACAGGACTATGGCTGCGCCGATAAATGCCGCAACGATTGTGGTCAGATAGCTCGATGTGGCGAAATAAATCATTACCAGAGCCACTCCGAGATTCGCTCCGTCGCTTATACCGAGGATCGAAGGGCCGGCCAGGGGATTCTTGAAAAAAGTCTGGAGCATCAGACCGCTGATGGCCAGGGCTGCTCCGGACAACAGAGCTGTTACAGCCTGCGGAAGTCTGGTCTCGAGGACTATGTAATTCCAGCTGGTGCGGTCGCTGCCGCTGCCGAAAAGGATTGACAGCACGTCGCGGAAAGGAATCTTCACCGGTCCGTAAAAAATGTTCGCGGCAAGCAGCGCAAGAAGAATTATGCCGGTTGCCGTGTAGATCAGGGTATAGTTATGTTTTTGTCTGGCCATGACTTCTACAAAAGTACTGAAAATATGGATAAACGGTATAATTTGCTTAAATTTGAAGACTGCATTCAGTTTTAACACAATTTATATTATGTTAAATAAGGGATATCGGGAAGACAGCGCTCCCTCCTCTGCATACATTCCTCTGGCCGAACGTCTGCGTCCCCGGACGCTGGACGATTACGTCGGTCAGGAGCATCTTGTCGGCGAAGGTTCGGTGCTGCGCCGCATGCTTGAAAGCGGCGACGTCAAGTCCTTTATCCTCTGGGGTCCTCCGGGTGTCGGCAAGACTACCATCGCCAAAATAATGGCCAACACCCTCAAGCGTGAGTTCTTCACCCTGTCTGCAGTAAGCAGCGGCGTCAAGGATGTCCGCGAGGTCATCGACAAGGCCAAGGCGAGCCGTATGTTTGCCGTACACGGGGCTCCGATACTCTTCATAGACGAGATCCACCGTTTCAACAAGGCCCAGCAGGACGCCCTCCTGGGGGCTGTCGAGGACGGTACGGTCGTGCTCATAGGCGCCACCACCGAGAACCCTTCTTTTGAAGTGATAACCCCTCTCCTTTCACGTTGCCAGGTCTATGTGCTTAAATCGCTGGAACACAGCGATTTAGATATATTGTTAAACCGCGCACTTACTGAGGATGAGATACTTAAGACGCGCGACATCACTGTAAAGGAAAAAGAAGCCCTTTTCAGTTTCTGCAATGGTGACGCGCGCAAGCTGCTGAACATCCTGGAGCTCGTCAGCTCTACCAATCCTGATGATCCTCTTGTCATCGATGACGAGCTTGTAAAGACTTCTCTGCAGCAGAACATCGCCCTTTATGACAAGAACGGTGAGCAACATTACGATATCATCAGTGCTTTCATTAAGAGCATGCGTGGCAGCGATCCTAACGGAGCCGTCTACTGGATGGCGAGGATGCTGGCCGGCGGCGAAGACCCGCTCTTCATAGCAAGGCGCATGGTGATCCTGGCCGCCGAAGATGTCGGCCTTGCCAACCCGAACGCCCTGCTGCTTGCCAACGCCTGCTTCGACACTGTCCACAAGATTGGCATGCCCGAAGCCCGGATTCCCCTGGCCGAGACCTGCATTTACCTCGCCACTTCGCCGAAAAGCAATTCTGCTTATATGGCCATTGACAGTGCGTTAGCTACTATCAACTCGACTTCTGATACACCTCCGGTGCCGCTGCACCTGCGCAACGCTCCGACCAAGCTGATGAAGGATCTGGGCTACCATAAAGGTTATAAATATGCCCACGATTTCGAGGGCAATTTCGTCGACCAGGAGTTTCTCCCCGACGCCCTGAAGGGTACGAAATTCTACGAGCCTGGCGACAATAAGCACGAAGACCAGATACATGCTCGCCTGGCTGCCCTGTGGAAGAAATACAACTATTGACAATGAGCCGCAAGAAGAAAGACAAGCCGCTGCTTGAGAACATAGTTATCGAAGATGTCGCCGCCGAGGGCAACGCACTGGCCCACTATAACGGCAAGGTGCTGTTCGTGCCGGGCATGGTGCCGGGTGATGTGGTGGACGTTCAGGTGCGCCGGGAACGCAAAGGTTACATCGACGGTTATGCGGCAAGGCTGGTGAAGCCTTCGCCTCACAGGGTCGAGCCGGTGTGCGGTCACTTCGGGGTGTGCGGCGGCTGCAAGTGGCAGTGCCTCCCATACGCCATGCAGCTTGAGGCCAAACAGCAGCAGGCAGTCGACCAGCTCACAAGGATCGGGCATCTGCAATTGCCTGACATCTCCCCTATTATCGGCTCCGACTTACAATATTACTATAGGAACAAACTGGAGTTCACATTCTCCAACAAAAGGTGGATTCTGCCTGGCGAGGATCCAGATTCTCTGAGCGAAATCGAGCGTCTCGGCCTGGGTTTTCACATCAGCGGCTTCTTTGACAAGGTGCTCGACCTGAAGGAATGTCATCTCATGGCGGAGCCTTGCAACGAGATCCGCAACTTTATCCGTGCGTATGCCATCGAGAACGGCCTCTCCTTCTTCGACCTGAGGGTCCAGAACGGCTTTCTGCGGAATCTGATACTCCGCGAAGCTTCAACCGGAGAAATTATGCTTACGGTGGTTTTTGGGCCGGATGCCATGGGCGATTCCGAGAATATGACGAAGATGCTGGAGGCTGTCCACGGCCGCTTCCCGCAGATTACTTCCCTCAATTACGTAGTCAACCCAAAGGCGAACGACACCATCGGCGATCTGGACATAGCGACCTTCAGCGGCCGCGACTACATCTATGAGCAGATGGGCGATCTGAAGTTCAAGATCGGCCCGAAATCGTTCTATCAGACCAACAGCGCCCAGGCCTATAAGCTCTATTCAGTTGTCCGCAATTTTGCTTCAAGTGATGTAGGGCAAAACCCTGTAATATACGACCTTTACACCGGCACTGGAACTATCGCACTCTTCCTTTCATCCATTGCTTCGAAGGTTGTCGGAGTGGAATATGTACCCGAGGCCATCGAGGATGCAAGGCAGAATGCTGCCGTCAACGGCATCGGCAATTGCACCTTCTACGCCGGCGACATGAAGGATGTCCTGAACAAGGAATTCATCGATGCTAACGGCCAGCCGGACCTGATGGTGCTCGATCCGCCCCGTTCGGGCATACATCCGTCCGTGGCCCAGGTGATACTGGAGGCCTCCCCTGCCGTCATCATTTATGTCAGCTGCAATCCGGCCTCTCAAGCCCGTGACTTAGCCGTCCTCTGCCAGAAATACGACATCACGGCAGTCCAGCCGGTGGATATGTTCCCGCAGACGCAGCATGTTGAAAACGTTGTCAAGTTGTTGTTGAAATAATATGAGCGAAATTGCTAACATAGAAGAGACTACCATATGTGCTTGCTCCACCGGAAACTGTTCTGGAGCAGTGGCTGTTGTCCGCATGAGCGGCCCTGACACGATCGATATTTTGTCGAAGGTGTTCAAGCCGAAAAGGGATGTCGACCTCAAGACTGTTCCCGGCTATACCCTGCTCTACGGCGACGTCCTCAAGCGTGACGGCAGTCCACTGGATGATGTGCTGGTGAGCATCTTCAAGGCGCCCCACTCCTACACCGGTGAAGATTCGGCCGAGATATCATGCCACGGCTCTAACTATATAGTCAGGGAGCTTCTTTCGATGCTGACCGACAACGGCGCCAAATATGCCGCAGGCGGCGATTTTACTAAGAGGGCGTTTCTTAACGGCAAGATGGATCTAGCTCAGGCAGAGGCAGTATGTGACCTTATCTCAAGCGAAACTGAAGCTGCGCATGATGTGGCCATGCAGCAGATGCGCGGTGGTTTTTCGAAGGAATTGGAGGCAATGCGGACCAACCTGCTGCAGATTGTTTCCCTGCTGGAACTGGAGCTTGACTTCAGCGACGAGGAGGTGCAGTTCGCCGACCGCAAAGAGCTGCAGAAACTGCTTGACGACTCATGCTCACAGATCAATTCTCTCATTTCAAGTTTCAAATTGGGTAATGCCATTAAAAGCGGTGTACCTGTGGCAATTGTAGGTGCTACAAATACTGGCAAGAGTACTCTTCTGAACGCCTTGCTGCGCGAGGACCGTGCTATCGTCTCCTCTATCGCTGGCACTACCCGCGACACCATAGAAGATGTCATCAACCTCGACGGCATTCTCTTCCGTTTCATCGATACTGCCGGTATCAGGGCTACCCTTGAGGCTATAGAGAAGATGGGTATCGAGCGTACTTACTACAAGATCCGCCAGGCTTCGATAGTGCTGATGATGCTTGACAGCACTAATCCCGACGGATTCGCCGAGTCTATCGATAATTTAAGTAAAAGAATAAATAGCAGCGAGCAAACTCTTTTCATTCTGTTAAATAAGTGTGACAAGAGTTCAATCCTTCCGGCCTCTGAAAAGGAAGAAGCAGCCATCCACAGCGAGAAGACAGCGCTCAATGCCGACGACCTCGTCGAACGTGTCCGCGCCATGGCCGCCGATGCAGGCCTCTACCCTTCTGCCATCCTTCCCATCTCGGCCCGCCAGAAGGTCGGTCTCGATGTGCTGGAGTCGATGCTGGTCGAGAGCCAGAAGAGTCTGCGCGCCTCCAGCGATATGGTGCTGGTGAGCAACATGCGCCATTACACTGCGCTGAAAGATGCCTACAACGCCCTGCTCCGCGCCAACGTCGCCCTAGGCGAACACGTCCCCACAGACCTCGTCGCCCAGGACATCCGCGAGTCCCTCTATTCCATCGGCACCATAGTCGGTGCCGTCTCCACCGACGAAATCCTCGGCAACATCTTCAAGAATTTCTGCATAGGAAAATAAGTACACCGAAACACCTTCTACACACTCCGTACAAAAGGGCGTAACTCTCACATAATCAACTGAAAAATGTTGAAAACTTTTCCCGGTTAGTTTGGTCTAATTCGGGATTTTTTTGCTATATTTGAACCACAT
>JAFYZI010000048.1 GCA_017548725.1 Bacteroidales bacterium | reverse complement strand
TCATCCTCCCCACCCACCGCATGCTCGACGCAGCCCAGGAGGCAGCGAAAGGAGCTTCCAAGATCGGCTCGACGCTCAAAGGCATCGGCCCGACCTATACCGACAAGATTGCCCGCAACGGCCTCCGCGTGGGCGATATCCTTACCGCAGATTTCCGCAGCCGCTATGAAAAGCTCCGCGACAAGCATTTCGAGATGCTCCGCCAGCTGAACTACAGCTGCGACGTGGCCGAAATGGAAGCCGCTTGGTTCGACGCCATCGAATACCTCAAGACTTTCAAACTCGTCAGCGCCGAGTATTTCACCGACAAATGCCTTAAGGACGACAAGGCCATCCTGGCCGAGGGCGCCCAGGGCAGCATGCTCGACATCGACTACGGCTCATATCCTTTCGTCACATCTTCCAACACCGTCTGCGCAGGCGCCTTCACAGGCCTCGGCCTCGCACCCGGCAGAGTGGGCAGCGTATACGGCATCTTCAAGGCATACTGCACCCGCGTGGGCAGCGGCCCCTTCCCCACCGAGCTGTTTGACGCCACCGGCGAAGAGCTGCGCAAGAAAGGCTACGAATTCGGAGCTGTCACAGGCCGTCCCCGCCGCACCGGCTGGCTCGACCTCGTGGCTTTGAAATACACCGTCATGATCAACGGCGTCACCAACCTGATAATGATGAAGTCCGACGTGCTGGACGAATTCGACACCATAAAGGCCGCCGTAGAGTATGAGGTGGACGGCAAACGCACCGCCGAAGTGCCCTTCGACACATATGCCGAGATCACTCCGGTTTACAAGGAGTTCAAGGGCTGGAAGGCCGACATCACCTCGGCAACGGACGAGAAGGCCCTTCCGGAAGAGTTCAAGGCATACATCAAATTCATAGAAGATTATCTCGGAGTGCCTGTCACCATCCTCTCAGTAGGTCCGGACAGAGATCAGACCATATTCAGATAGACCGTTGGGAAACATACTCGAGCATATCAACTCCCCGGCTGACCTCAAGTCCCTTTCAATGGAGGAACTTGAGCAGCTGTGCGAAGAACTCAGACAATATATAATAAGGTGTTGCGCCGACCATCCCGGCCATATCGGGTCGAGCCTCGGTGCGATAGAGATTGCTGTCGCCCTGCACAAGGTCTACAACACCCCTGAGGACAAGATCGTGTGGGACGTGGGCCATCAGGCCTACGCGCACAAGATCCTCACCGGCCGCCGCGAAGCCTTCATGCACAACCGCGAGATGGGCGGGCTGTCAGGCTTTCCCAAGATGAGCGAGAGCCCCTACGACTCGTTCGGAGTGGGCCATGCCTCCACCTCCATCTCGGCTGCGCTGGGACTGGCGGTGGCTGACGCAAGGCTCGGCTCCGAAGCCAAGCACATCGCAGTGCTCGGCGACGGCGCCCTGACCGGAGGGCTGGCCTTCGAAGGGCTGAACAACGCCGGAGGCCTCAAGGCCGACATCCTCGTCATCTTGAACGACAACCAGATATCCATCGACCAGAGCACCGGAGGCCTGCACAACACCCTTATAAAGATCACCACGGGCCGCCGCTACAACAAGCTGAAGGACAATGTGTGGAGCGCGCTGGGAGCGACGAAGCTGCGCCGCGGCATCCAGAAGATGGTGAAGAACGTCAAGAGAGCCTTCATCAAGACCTCTGAGGTGAACTCGTTCTTCGACTCCCTCGGCTTCCGCTACTTCGGCCCCATCGACGGGAATGACATAGAACATCTGGTGACATATCTGACAAGGCTCAGGGCCATCAAGGGTCCCAAGCTGCTGCACGTCATAACCACCAAAGGCGCAGGTTACAAGCCCGCCGAGGACAACCCTACCGTATGGCACGCTCCGGGCCAGTACGACCCCACGACCGGCAAGACCATCAAGCAGGACGACAAGAGGGCGCGCTACCAGGATGTCTTCGGGACCACAGTCACCAGACTGGCGGCTGAAGATAAACGCATCGTGGGCATCACCCCCGCCATGCTGAGCGGCAGCGGACTGAGCATTATGAACGACGCCATGCCCGACCGCGTCTTCGACGTGGGCATAGCTGAAGGACATGCTGTGACATTCTCGGCCGGCATGGCCGCCGGAGGCCTGCTGCCTTTCTGCTGCATCTACTCGTCGTTCATGCAGAGGGCCTACGACAACGTGATCCACGACGTGGCGCTGCAGAACCTCAAGGTGATATTCTGTCTCGACAGGGCCGGACTGGTCGGCGAAGACGGAGCGACCCACCACGGCGTGTTCGACCTGGCCGCTTTCAGGCCCGTGCCGAATCTGGTCATCGCTTCACCGCGGGACGAGCAGCAGCTGGCCAACCTGCTTTACAGCGCCACCTGCGATGATTATCCTGCCACCATAATACGCTATCCGCGCGGCCGCGGTATCGGAACTCCCTGGAAAGACGAGGCTTTCAGCAAGATTCCTCTGGGCAAAGCCGAGCTGCTCCACTGCGACAGCAATGCCGGTGTGGCTGTGCTGTCCATCGGACCGATGGCTGACAAATGCAGGCAGGCCATAGAGCAGGCGAATGCACAGGGCGTCGGGGTGATCCATTACGACATGCGTTTCCTCAAGCCTCTTGATGTGGCCGCACTTGAAGATGTGCTTTCGAAGGTCAGTGCCATCCTTACCGTCGAGGACGGCTGCAAGGAGGGCGGACTTCACGGAGCGGTGGCGGAATATGTGGCCGAGCATAAGCCCGAGTGCCTCGTAGAGAGCCTGGGCGTGCCTGACGAGTTCATTTCGCAAGGCACCAGAGAGCAGCTTTTCGATTACTGCGGATACAACACCAGTGACATTTTCGAAGCGATTATGTCAATCTACAAAAAATAATTGATATTTTTTTGGTGTTTAATCGAAATCGTATATCTTTGCAGTCCCGAAAAAGAGCGTATAAAGTTGCCGATATAGCTCAGTCGGTAGAGCAGCTGTTTTGTAAACAGCAGGTCGGGGGTTCGAATCCGTCTATCGGCTCAGAGAATTGAAATAACTGGGGAGATACCAGAGTGGCCAAATGGGGCAGACTGTAAATCTGCTGGCGCACGCCTACGGTGGTTCGAATCCATCTCTCCCCACACTATATAACTCGGGCGGAAATGTTGTGACATAATTGCTATTGCAGCATTACCGCTTTTTTTATAAAAGTGA
>JAFYZI010000047.1 GCA_017548725.1 Bacteroidales bacterium | reverse complement strand
GTCTGGCTGCTGGAGCCCATGTTGTGCCTCAGGCCGAGGGTATGGCCTACCTCATGGGACGAAACGAAGCGGATGAGGTCGCCCATCAGTTCTTCGTCGTATTTGATGGCGCGGGCGCGGGGGTCTACGGCTCCGGCCTGAACCTGATACCAGTCGTGGACGAGGGTCATCACGTTGTGGTACCAGCCGATGTGGCTCTCAATTATTTCTCCTGAGCGCGGGTCATGGACGTTGGGGCCGTAGGCATTGGCGATGTCTGAGGCCAGATATCTGATGACTGAGAAGCGGGCGTCCTCGAGGCTCATCGTGGTGTCGTTCTCGGGCCATTCCTCGGCGCGGATGGCGTTCTTCCAGCCGGCCTGCTCGAAGGCTACGTTCCAGTCGTTGACTCCGGCGATGAGGTATTTGCGCCACTGCTTCGGAGTTGCGGGATCGATGTAGTAAACGATGGGCTTGATGGGCTCCACGAGTTCGCCGCGTTTCTGGCGCTCTACGTCTTCGGGCTTAGCTTCGAGTCTCCACCTGGTGATGTAGCGGATGCTCTCGACTCCCTGCTGCTCGTCGCTGAACTGGGTGTATCCGCCGGCGAAGTATCCGACCCTGGGGTCGAACCATCTCTGTGCCATAGGCTCTTCCGGCAGCAGTACAATTGAGGTGTTGAGCACCATGGTGACTGCTCCGGCTTCACGTCCTGCGGGCAGGTTGGTGGTCTGGGGACCTGAGGGTGCCGGGCCGCCGGGGCCGCCGCCGCTGGGTGCATTATATGAGAAGGTCTTGGTGACGGTCACTTCGGTGTTGATGGGGTATGTCCTGATGCTGTTGATGAAGCTGGCGTCAGGCTTCACTCCGCCGAGGTTGAACTGGCGTTTGTCGCCGGGAGTCAGAGAGAACACCTGCAGGTCTCCTTCGAAGAGGCTGTTGGCTTTAATCCTGGTGACTCCTTCAGGGGCGTCTTTCTCAGGCTTGAATGATGCCACGATAGGGTTCTCGGAGCTTACGTCCACAGCTTTGCGGATCTCCTGGTCGGCGTCCGCCTGGATGCTGAGCACGTCGGCTTTGAGCAGCAGGTTGCCGTTTGGAGCTTTCTCCCAGTATATCATCTTCTCGTTGACTTCTTCGCCGCCATAGTTGCCGGCGCCGACAGTGATGCTTGTGAATCTGGTCACTGCCAGCATCCTTCTTCCGAGCAGGCTGTCGGGCACGTCGAAATACCAGTCGTTCTCATGATGAGACACTCCCACCATTCCGGGAGTGACTGTCAGTTCGATCTTTTCTTCGGGTTTGTCATTGTCTTTGGGTGCGGGGGCTCCCGGCCTTGGCGGCTGGGCAGTTGCGATGGTGCAGATAGCAAAGATGCTCGCAACGATGAAGGTGATTTTTCTGAACATATCGTTATATGATTAATAGGGTCTGTTTGTGGCGGGATCATCAGCCATTGCTACAAAGATATAACAATAATAATCCCGCCGCAAGGCCCCGTGCCGACGAGCACCTGGCCCCGGAAACCGGCCTTTCACGGGCCAGACAGGTTTTGCACAGGCGATACAGAAATGAAGAACAAGTCCTGCCATGGCCAGAAAGTTCTTGACGATTCTTGCTGACCGTGGAAGTAAAAGTGTAACTTTGTTAGAAAGAAAGAGTAATAACACCGATATGAAGACAATCAAACCTATCAGGGTTGCGATGCTGCTCGCTGCAGTGGCAATCTCGCAGATGCTGGGGGCTGCAAATGCGCCGACCACAGTCATGTATCATCAGACGCTGAATTCCGGCAACAAACCTGCCGACATCATCCTGCCCGAGGGAGCGGCATATACCAAAGACGGCCTCAGCGTGACCAAGGCCGGCGAAGTGGTGAAGCTCGACCGCTACTATTCGCTTGCCGAGCGCACCGTGCGCTATGTGGCCAGCTTCAGCGAGGATGCAGTTGCGAATTTCACTTCAGACAGCAAGGACTTCACCGCATTCGTCGACATGCCTCGCCAGAAATGGGGCATCAAGATCCCCCAGGGCTTCCGCAATTACGTAAACAGGGAAGTCACCGCAGCATTCCTCGATCCGGCCCACGAGTATCTCGTGGAGGTGACCCGCTACTATTCCACTATGACCGCAGTGCTCTCTGACCTCTATACCGGCGAGGAAGCCCGCATCGAAATTACCAACGACGGAGCCGGAGGTGCCGGAGTGGGCAGCATCAATGCCGGTACAAGGGTCGGTCTGCACCACGACTATTATTGCTTCGGTCTGGAGTCAGGCTCTGAAATGAAAGTCAGCGAGATGACCGTCACCGCCCGCCAGTGCGGCTACACTCTGCTGATATACGGCGATTCCATCACTGAACCCGACGATTATTATCCCGCCGCTATCTTCGACAAGACCTGGGTTAAACTGATCATCGACAACGTGCCCGGCAAAGCTGCAGCCAGCGGCAGAGGCGGCACCCAGATCAAGGAAATCCTGCTCCGCATCAAGAACGAGCTT
The DNA here is from genome assembly GCA_017548725.1 of Bacteroidales bacterium. Taxonomy (GTDB): domain Bacteria; phylum Bacteroidota; class Bacteroidia; order Bacteroidales; family UBA932; genus Equibacterium. Next base: position 11,991 of record JAFYZI010000047.1, on the reverse strand, counting down.
CCCTATGTTCAGTCAAAATATGTGATGGTCACCATCGGCACCAACAGTGGCAATACAGAGGAGAATCTTTCCGAGCTAGTGGAGTACATAATCTCGCAGGGCTCAATTCCGATCCTAAACAACATCCCTTCGAACGAGCACAACTCACAGGTGGAGTGCAATGCTATGATTGAGAAGATCCGCCAGAAATACGGCCTGAAGGGTGTGCGCTTCGACATCCCGACTTCGCTTGCTCATGACGGCAAGGAAGTGGACGAATCCACCATGTGGGTAGAGGAGTATCCCTTCGGCTCATACCGCCACCACCCGAATGTCAAAGGCGCAAAGCTGATGTATCTCCAGACCCTCATCGACGTCCCGGAGATATACGAGTAGGCTGCGATTCTCCCGTCCACAAAAACGGCCCAAAACGTGGACGGCACGAGTTTTCAAAGCCTCCCGTCCACAAAAAAGGCCCAAAACGTGGACGGGACGCCCAGATAGTTAGCCACCAGGACATAGATACATAAAAACGCCTCCCCGTTATGGACCGGGAAGGCGTTTCGTCGCATTAACACTTAAAAATGGAATTCAGTTTCTGCCCTGACAGCCGCAGTTGCAGTCAGGCCCGCAGTTGCAGTCAGGTCCGCAGCTGCAGCTCTTGTCATTGGCGCAGCCACAATTGCAGCCGGAGCTTGAGTTACAGCTGCAGCCACATCCGCAGGCGCAGCCACGCTTTTTGGCCCGCACGTCCCGCACCACGAAGTATGCTACGGCAGCGGCTATCATTACGTATGTGATTATGTCGGTGATTTGCATATCTAGTCCTCCTTTATAACAAAGATCCTATGTGCCAGAATAAGAATGATACCACCCAGGCCAGGCAGGTGGTGTAGACCACGCTGAACGCCGCCCACTTGCGCCCCGCTTCCTTGGCGATGGCCGAGATGGCGGCGATGCAGGGGAAGTAGAGCAGGATGAACAGCAGGAAAGTGTAGGCTCTCAGCGGAGTGTAGAACGTATTGCCGTTCTCGTCGGTCAGCGACTGCAGCTTGGCCTCCAGGCCGGCCGTGTCCTCTTCAGTCTCGATGTCCTGCGATTCATAAAGCACGCCCAGCGATGACACTACTACTTCCTTGGCGGCCAGGCCGGTGAAGAGGCTGACGCCCATCCTCCAGTCGAAACCCAGAGGCTTCACCACAGGCTCGATGGCGTGCCCGATGCGGCCGATGTAAGAATATTCGTTCTGCTCTGCCTTTGTCATTTCGGTCTTCGGTCTCGGGAAGTAGCCCAGCGCCCAGATAATTACCGATGCAGCCAGGATCACAGTACCCATCTTCTTCAGGTAGAGCACGCTCTTGTCCCACATGTGAGTCAAGATGTTGCGGACGGTGGGGAAGCGGTACGGCGGCAACTCCATCACGAACTGGTCGGACGCATTCTTGAAAATCGTCTTGTTCAGGATGAACGAAGTGAGGATAGCGAAGAATATGCCCACGGCGTATAGACTGAGCAGCACGAGGCCCTGGTGGTGAGCGAAGAACGCAGCCACGAAGAGCAGGTACACCGGTAGCCTTGCCGAGCAGCTCATGAAGGGTATGGTGAGAATGGTGAGTATCCTGTCTTTCGGATTCTCCAGCGTGCGGGTAGCCATGATTGCCGGCACTCCGCAGCCGAAGCCGATGATGTACGGAATGAACGACTTGCCGTGCAGCCCTATGCGGTGCATCAGCTTGTCCATGATGAAGGCCGCGCGGGCCATGTATCCGGTGTCCTCCAGGAAGGAGATGAACACGAAGAGTATCAAGATGTTCGGCAGGAACACCAGGACCCCGCCGACACCGGAGATGATGCCGTCCACCAGCAGGTCGTTGAGCATGCCTTCGGGAAGGATGCTGCCCACCCAGCGGCCGAGAGCCCCTATGCCGGCCTCAAGCCAGTCCTGAGGATAGGCGCCGAGAGTGAAGGTTGCCTGAAACATTATCCAGAGGAAGATGATCAGGATCGGGAAGCCGAGGTATCGGTTGGTCAGCACCGTGTCGAGGGCGTATGCGAGCTTGCGCTTGTCTTCCTTGGCGGGAGTAAGAGTCTCTTTCAGGGCGCCGCGGATGAAACCGTAGCGGATGTCGGAGATAACGTCGGCAATGTCGCCTCGGTACTCTTTCTCGAGACGGGCGCGACCGGCGTCGGCAGCAGCTTTTATCTCGCTGAAGCCGGCAACCTTGGAGATGGATTTCGTAAGAACCTTATCGCCCTGGATTAGCTCGAGGGCCAGGTAGCGGCCGTGGTAGCGGTCCTTGAGGGACTGGTCTTCGTCGATTATCTTTTTCACTGAGGCGATGCAGTCTTCGACGTTCTCGCCGTAGTTGATGTGGATATGCTTGGTGTAGCCTTCCTCGTCGCAGTAGATATGGACTATTTCTTCCAGCACGTCTTCTACTCCCTGTCCGGTGCGGGCCACGACAGGCACGATGGGGAAGCCGAGCATCTTCTCGAGGCTTTCGATGTCGAGCTTGTCGCCTGAGCGTTCGAGCTCGTCATACATGTTGAGCGCCATCACCAGCCTGGGGTTCATGTCGATGAGCTGGGTAGTGAGGTACATGTTGCGCTCGAGGTTGCCGGCGTCGACTATGTTCAGCACGAGGTCGGGGTTGTGGTTGAGCAGATAGTCGCGGACATAGAGCTCTTCGGGAGAGTATTCGGTGAGGGAATATGTGCCCGGCAGGTCGACGAGGTTGATGGTGTAGCCTTTATGGTAGAAGGTGCCGACCTTGCTGCTGACGGTTACTCCGGAGTAGTTGCCGACTTTCTCGCGCAGGCCGGTGGCGAAGTTGAAGAACGATGTCTTGCCGCAGTTGGGATTGCCGACGAGAGCTACCGTGATGGTCCTGGCGCTGTTCTCTACTTCGCGGGCGACGTGGTCTTCGATGGTGCCGCTGAAGTCGAAGTCAGGGTGGAAGCCTTCTTCGAGGGCGACTACTTCGATCTTTTCAGCTTCGGAGCGCCTCAGAGACACGTGGCTGCCCATGATGCTGTACTCGATGGGGTCCATCAGGGGGGCGTTCTTGATGACGTCCACTTTTTCGCCCTTTATGAAACCCATCTCCATGATGCGGTGGCGGAAACCGCCGTGGCCGTGAACTTTGGAGATGATACAGCTGCTCCCGGTCGGGATGTCAGTCAGCACAGTTATTTCGTTGTCTTTGCCAGTTGCTTCCATTGCGGAAGCAAAGGTCGCCCTTTTCCCGCAATTTTACATCACCATTAGTAGTGATATTGTGTCTAGTCCGGACTAGACACAATTATTTCCTAAGTCCCTGTTCGTATTCGCGGAGGGCTTTGATGGCGACGGTGCCGAGGATGAGGATGGCGACTACGTTGACCCAGGCGACGAGGCCCACGCCGATGTCGCCGAGCTTCCAGATGACGTCGGTCTCGCGGACAGCGCCGAAGACCACTGCGCCGAGGAGCAGCAGCCTGTAGGCCCAGATGAGGGCGTCCTCAAGCTTGCGGGAGTATTTCATCTTGCGTTTGCGGGCTACTTCGCGGCAGATGTAGATGATGCTGGTCTCGGAGTAGAAATAGTAGGCCATCAGCGTGGTGAACACGAAGAATATCAGAGCTATTGAGACGAACTGCCCTCCGAAGCCGCCGAACACTGAACCGACGGCAGCCTGCGTGTAATTGACGTAGTTGTTGCCGAGCTCAGGAGCGTTGGCCACCAGCAGTTCGCCGGTAGTAGAGTCGATGACATTGTAGGTGCCGGCGGCGAGAATCATCAGCGCGGTGGCGGTGCACACCAGCAGAGTGTCGACATACACCGAGAACGCCTGCACTAGACCCTGCTGGGCGGGATGCTTCACATTGGCGGTGGCAGACACGATGGCGCCGCCGCCCTGGCCGGCCTCGTTGGAGAAGATGCCGCGCTTGACGCCCATCATGATGGTGGAGCCCAGGATGCCTCCGCAGATAGGATTGATGCCGAAAGCGTTGGTGACGATCATTCCCAGCAGGGCCGGTATCTTGTCGGCGTTGAAGGCAAGCACCACTATGGCCAGGATTATATAGCCCAGAGCCATGAACGGAGTGACGACAGAAGCCACGTCGGCGATGCGCCGCACTCCGCCAATTATGACAATTGCCAGCAGCACGGCCAGGCCGATGCCGGTGGCGAGAGGCGATATGCTATAAGAATTGAAGAAGGCCTGCGAAGCTCCGTTAGCCTGCACTGTGGGCAGGAACACTCCGTAGCCGATGATGCAGATGACGGCGAAGACGATGCCCAGCCAGCGCTGGTGCAGACCCTCCTGGATGTAGCAGAACGGACCGCCGCGGAAGCTGGAGTGGTGGGGAAAGCGGTAGACCTGAGCGAGGGTCGACTCCACGAATGCTGTCGAGGCGCCGAAGAAGGCGATGAGCCACATCCAGAAGATGGCACCCGGGCCGCCGAGCGCGATGGCGGTGGCCACGCCCACGATGTTGCCGGTGCCCACACGGCCGGACAGCGCCATGCAGAAGGCGCTGAATGACGACACTTTGTTCTTGGGGACGGTATTATCCGCTTCAGCAGTTCTTCCTGACGCGGCGCTCTGGCCCGCAGTCGCCTTCGCGGACTCGGTCTTACCCTCAGGCACATCATCATGCTTTGAGAAGAGCAGCTTGACCATCAGGCCGAGCCTGCGCACCTGCACGAACCTGGTCCTGAACGAGAAGAACAGGCCGGCGAAGATAAGGAGCACCACCAGAGCCGGGCTCCAGATCACATTGTTGACCGCATCTACAATTTTTGAAAACACGAGCTTACTTAATTCGCTCTCAAAATTACAACTTGTCGCAGAAAAAAACTAAATTTACCAAAATATATACTCGCTATGAAAGGCATCGTTCTCGCCGGCGGCTCCGGCACCAGACTATATCCGATTACCAAGGGAGTGAGCAAGCAGCTGCTGCCCATCTACGACAAGCCGATGATCTACTATCCGCTGAGCGCTCTCATGCTCGCCGGAATACGCGACATTCTCATCATCAGCACGCCCTACGACCTGCCGGCATTCAAGCGCCTGCTCGGCGACGGCTCCGCTTTCGGAGTCAACTTCAGCTACGCGGAGCAGCCCAGCCCCGACGGTTTGGCGCAGGCCTTCATCATCGGCCGCGAGTTTATCGGCGACGACAGCGTATGCCTGGTGCTCGGCGACAACATCTTCTACGGTGAATCGTTCACCGGGAAGCTGGCGGCTGCCGTAAAAGAAGCCGAGGACAATAGCAACGCCACCATCTTCGGCTATTGGGTGAGCGACCCCGAGCGTTACGGCGTGGCCGAGTTCGACAAGGAGGGCAACTGCATCGGCATAGAAGAGAAGCCCGCAAACCCCAAGAGCAACTATGCTGTCGTAGGCCTCTACTTCTACCCGAACAAGGTGGTAGACATTGCGGCGCAGGTGAAACCCTCAGCCCGCGGCGAGCTGGAGATAACATCTGTCAACCAGGCCTTCCTGGAAGAGGGCAGGCTGAAGGTGCAGCTGCTGGGCCGCGGCTTCGCATGGCTCGACACCGGCACCCACGACTCCCTGGCCGAGGCCTCCACGTTCTTCGAGGTGATAGAGAAACGCCAGGGCCTGAAGGTGGCCTGCCTCGAGGAGATAGCATACCGCAGCGGCTGGATTGACGCCGACAAGGTGCGCGAAGACGCCGCCCCCATGATAAAGAACCAGTACGGACAGTACCTGATGAGGGTGGCTTCCGAATAGTATATGTCAAAGAAGAAAGGCACATTGATAGCACTTCTGTGCGGAGTTGTTGTCGGCTTTGCGTTCAAGGCCGGCTTCGACGTCACTTATGCCAAAACTTCTGACAACGAATACTGCATGTCCTGCCACGTGCACACCGACGCCGACGCCAGCTGGAAGCAGTCGATGCACTACAGCAACGGCTCCGGCACAGTTACCGACTGCGTGGCCTGCCATCTCCCTCCCGAGGATGTGCCGATGCACCGCTTTGCGGTCAAGACCCGCATGGGCGCGAAGGACATCCTCTCAAACTGGTTCAAGGACACCGAAAAGATCGACTGGGACGCCAAGGGCGAGCTGGACTACGCCCAGAAGATTGTCTTCAACGAGAGCTGCGTCCGCTGCCATGAAAACCTCTTCCCGGAAGGTGTGAGCGACGAAGCCGTGGTGGCCCACCTCTACTACGAGGAATACCAGTCGAAATTCAACCTGCAGTGCATCAGCTGCCACCTCGACGCCGGACACTACGACCCCGACTACAAGCACGAGAGCATGAAGACAGCACCCGTGACCGCTGGCCCCGTGTATGAAGCCCGCGCCGAAGTCACCGAGTTCGCAAATTTCACCGAGACAGTGCCCGGCACCACCGCCGCCATCAGGATGATAGCCGTCCCGGGCGGCAGCTTCACCATGGGCTCTCCGGCCGGCGAGCCTTTCCGCAAGGATGACGAGGGCCCGCAGCGCAGTGTCACCGTATCCCCGTTCTTCATGGCCGAGGTCGAGACCACCTGGGACCAGTTCTGGGCTTTCTACAACGAAACCATGTCGGAAGGACGCACTCCTCCGTCAGTGATATATGCCAACAACAGCCGCGAAGACATAGACGCTGTCAGCGGCCCGACCCCGCCGTTCGGAGCTCCCGACCAGGGCTGGGGCATGGGACAGCGCCCGGCCATAACCATGACCCACTACGCTGCGGAAACCTTCTGCCAGTGGCTCTCTCTGAAGACCGGCCGCAAATACCGCCTGCCCACCGAGGCTGAGTGGGAGTACGCGGCCCGCGGCGGCAGCTCCGAAGCTTACTTTTTCGGCGGCAACCCTAAGAAATATTCCGGGGAAGGCTTCCTGAAAGGCATATTCAAGGCCGACACGACCGTGATCGCGACCAACGTTATTTACGCCGCCAACAGCGGCAACCGTACCCAGGAACCTTCGCGGGTGGCTGCCAACCCCTTCGGGTTGAAGAACATGCTTGGCAACGTGATGGAGTATTGCTCCGACTGGTATGCCGAGGATGCCTACAGCACCCTGCAGGACGGAATCAAAGACCCGAAAGGCCCTGCAAGCGGAAGCGAGCATGTGGTGCGCGGCGGCAGCTACGCCTCCGATGCGGCTGATGTGCGTAGCGCTTCGAGGGCCAGCACCCGCCACGACGACTGGCTGAGGACCGACCCCCAGAACCCCAAGAGCATCTGGTGGTACTCCGACATCAAGGGCATAGGTTTCCGCGTTGTGTGCGAAGTGCCCGACGGACTGATTTGAATGACAGAAAACAATATATAACTATAGCTATGAAAAAACTTTCAAGAAGAGAATTTTTCGGCTGCAGCGCGGCAATCGGCGGCGCAGCCATCGTGGCCTCGGCGCCCATCCTGTCTTCGTGCAGCGGCAAAGGCGGCGACGCCAAGCTCGTTCCCCTCAAACAGCCCGGTGAGTATTACATCCCTGAACTGCCCGACAAGGCCATCGACGGCCGTGAACTCAAGGTCGGCCTGATCGGCTGCGGCGGCCGCGGCTCAGGCGCCATCGACAATCTGCTGGCAGCTGCCGACGGCATCAAGGTGACTGCAGCAGGCGATACCTTCAAGGATCGCACAGACGCTTTCCTGAAGAAGATGCAGGACAAGGGCCAGGCCCTTACAGCCGATAACTGCTTCGTAGGCTTCGACGCTTACAAGAAAGTGATCGACTCAGGCGTGGACATGGTAGTGGTAGCAACCCCGCCTGTGTTCCGTCCGTATCATTTCCAGTACGCAGTTTCAAAGGGAGTGCACTGCTTCCTCGAGAAACCCATCGCAGTCGACGCGAAGGGCTACCGCCTTATCATGGCAACCGCAAAGCAGGCCCAGGCCAAGGGACTTGCAGTGGTGACCGGCACACAGCGCCACCACCAGCGCCCTTACGTGGAAGCTTTCGAGAAAATCCAGCAGGGCTACATCGGCGAGATTACCGGCGGTAACGTATACTGGAACCAGGGCATGCTCTGGTATCGCGAGCGCCAGAAAGGCTGGAGCGACATGGAGTGGAACATCCGCGACTGGGTGAACTGGAAATGGCTCTCAGGCGACCACATCGTGGAGCAGCACGTCCACAACATCGACGTATTCCTCTGGATGGCCGGCGGCATCCATCCCGTCAAGGCTACGGGAGTCGGCTCTCGCCAGCGCCGCATCACGGGCGACCAGTATGACAACTTCAGCATAGACTTCGAGTTCGAGAACGGCATCCATATGCATTCGTTCTGCCGCCAGATCGATGGCTGCTCAAGCAATGTAAGCGAATATGTACAGGGCACGAAAGGTTCTTGGAACAGTGTCGAGCATGCCATCAAGGACCTCCAGGGCAACGTAATATGGAAGTTCGACGAGGAGGCTGCAAAGGCTCAGTTCCAGCAGCATGACCCCTACACTCTGGAGCACGTGGACTGGGTGAACCACATCCGCAAGGGTGAGATGCTCGACGAGGCTACCCAGTGCGGCATGTCGACCCTGGCCGGCATCATGGGCCGCGAGGCTGCTTACACCGGCAAGACCATTACATGGGACGAGATGAGCGCCATGGACCAGGATTACCTGCCCGCAGACATGGACAGCCTGAAGATCGGCCCTCTGGATCTCAAGAAATACACCGTTCCCGTTCCGGGCGAGGCTAGGAAGTAAGTTATGGACAGGAGAAGTTTCTTGAAAACGACTGCAGTCGGAGCAGCTGCAGTCGCCCTCGCAGGCGGCCCGGCAAGCGTGCTGACGGGCTGCACCCCCAAAAAGCCGAAGGTGGCACTGAACCTCTCGTTCCAGACCGGAATCGCAGTCGGAGAGAGCTACGCCGAAAAGTTCGACTATATGGAGAGCCTCGGCATCGTAGGTTACGAACCGGGCGGCCAGGAGCTGGTTCGCAGGTATGATGAGATAGCCAAGGCTCTTGAAGGCCGCAACCTCAAGGTGTCTGCCATCTGTGCAGGCTTCCGCGGCTTCATCCTCGCCGAAGACCCCGCAGTGAAGGCCGAGTTCGACAGCTCGATGCGCGAAATAATCGACGCCGCCGGCCAGATCGGCTCCACCGGAGTGATAATGGTGCCAGCTTTCAACCATCAGAAGCCCTGCATGCCTCATACAATCGAAACAAGGAATTATCTTTGTGCCCAGCTTCACGAACTGGGAGAGTACGCGCTGTCAAAAGGCACTGCTGTAATCCTCGAGCCGTTGAACAGGGGAGAGGCTTTCTATATGCGCCTGGTGGCTGACGCAGCTGCGATCTGCCGCGACAGCGAGAGTGAAGGTGTGAAGTGCATGGGCGACTTCTGGCACATGAAAGAGGAGACCAGCGACTACGGCGCTCTGATGTCTGCCGGAAAGCAGTACCTCCGCCATGTGCACATCGCCAGCCGCGCCCGCCGCGTCACTCCCGGTGAGGACGGCGAAGTGGACAACTATGTAGAGGGCTTCCGCGCCATGAAGGAACTGGAATTCCCGTACTACATGTCGTTCGAGTGCGGATGTGCGGGCGACCGCAAGGAAGCCAACGCAGCTGCCGTGGAGCTGCTGCGCCAACAGTGGGAACAAGCTTAAAAGGAATTAAATGAAAATACTCGTCACCGGTGCCGCCGGATTCATAGGATACCACGTTTCGAAGACTCTCATTGCGAGGGGAGACGAAGTAGTGGGCCTCGACAACCTTAACGACTATTACGACGTCCGGCTGAAGGAAGCCCGTCTGGCCGAACTGCCGGCAGATTTCCGCTTCGTGAAGATGGACATCGCCGACCGCAAGGCCCTGCCGGAGCTGTTTGCAGCCGAACATTTCGATGCCGTCATAGCCCTCGCCGCCCAGGCGGGAGTGCGCTACAGTCTCGAGAACCCCGAAGCATACATCGACAGCAATCTGGTGGGCTTCGGAAACATACTGGAGTGCTGCCGCCACTATCCTGTCAGGCATCTGGTATACGCCAGCTCCAGCTCAGTATACGGCGGCAACGAGAAGGTGCCCTTCGAGGAGACTGACTTCGTCGACAACCCGAAGAGCCTCTATGCCGCCACCAAGAAGGCCAACGAGCTGATGGCGTCATGCTACTGCAGCCTTTACGGCATGAAGGCCACCGGGTTGAGGTTCTTCACCGTCTACGGTCCGTGGGGCAGGCCCGATATGGCTCCGATGCTCTTCACAGATGCCATCCTGGCCGGCAGGCCTATCAAGGTGTTCAACAACGGAAACATGCGCCGCGACTTCACTTACATCGACGACATAGTGGAGGGAGTGATCCGCGTGCTGGACAAGGCTCCAGAGACCGGCCACGAAGTGTACAACATCGGCTGCTCGAACCCTGTGATGCTGATGGACTTCATATCCACCCTCGAGAAGGCTCTGGGCCGCGAGGCCGTCAAGGAGTTCCTCCCGATGCAGGCCGGAGACGTGCCTCAGACCTACGCCAGCACTGCCAAGCTTGAAAAGGACATGGGCTACAAGCCGAAGGTGCAGCTGGCCGACGGACTGCGGCAGATGGCCGACTGGTATTTGTCAGACAAGAATCCTCTGCGCAAATGAAGATAAAGGTAACACAGACATCCATCGAAGGCCTTCTGGTTATAGAGCCGCATGTATTCCGTGACGGCAGGGGCTATTTCTTCGAAAGTTTCAACAACAAGGAGTTCAGGGAGGCCACCGGGATGAAGATTTCATTCGTCCAGGACAACCAGGCCCTCTCCAGCTACGGTGTGCTGCGCGGTCTGCATTTCCAGCTGCCGCCCCACAGCCAGGCCAAGCTGGTGAGCGTGGTGGCCGGCAGGGTGATGGACGTGGCTGTCGACCTTCGAAAAGGCTCTCCTACCTACGGAAAATATGAAGCCGTGGAGCTGTCGGAAGACAACCATCTGCAAGTATTCATCCCCCGCGGCTTCGCGCACGGCTATGTGGTGCTGAGCGAGACTGCCCTCTTCCAGTACAAGTGCGACAGCCTCTATGCCCCCGGCTCTGAAGGCGGGCTGGCATGGGACGACCCCGACATCGGCGTCAAGTGGCCGGTGGCGCAGCAGGACATCCTGCTTTCTGAAAAGGACCGCAACCGCGGCCTGCTAAAAGATTTCGATTCACCATTCAAATATTGATGACAACATGGCTTACAAAAGGACAATAATGATAACAGGTGGCGCCGGATTCATCGGCAGCCACGTAGTGCGTCTTTTCGTCAAGAAATATCCGCAGTACCACATCATAAACCTCGACAAGCTGACCTATGCGGGCAATCTCGCAAACCTCAAGGACATCGAAGACGCCCCGAACTACACTTTCGTGCGGGCAGACATCTGCGACTTCGATTTTGTCAGCAAGCTGATCGAGGAACAGAACATCGACGGAATTATCCATCTGGCGGCTGAAAGCCATGTGGACCGCAGCATCAAGGATCCTTTCACTTTCGCGCGAACCAACGTGCTCGGCACGCTGTCGTTGCTGCAGGCCGCTCGTCTGCAGTGGGAGAAGACCGGCTACGAAGGGAAGTTGTTCTATCATATCTCTACAGACGAGGTATACGGCGCGCTTGAGTTGACGCATCCGGAGGGCATGAAGCCCGAATTCTCGGCTCATGAGGTTTACGGCGACAAGTTCTTCACCGAAGACACAGCCTACAATCCGCACAGTCCCTACAGCGCTTCGAAGGCTTCTTCCGACCACTTCGTGAGGGCTTTCCACGACACTTACGGCATGCCGACGGTAGTCACCAACTGCAGCAACAACTACGGTCCTTTCCAGTTCCCCGAGAAGCTCATACCTCTCTTCATCAACAATATCCGCCACCGCAAGCCGCTGCCCGTGTACGGCAAGGGTGAGAACGTGCGCGACTGGCTCTATGTAGAGGACCACGCCCGCGCCATCGACGTTATATTCCACGAGGGCCGCGTCGCTGAGACTTACAACATTGGCGGCTTCAACGAGTGGAAGAACATCGACCTGATCAAAGTCCTCATCGCTACTGTCGACCGCATCCTCGGCCGTCCTGAAGGAGCTGACGAAGACC